>DAOLFI010000020.1:0-13247 GCA_035326385.1 Niabella sp. | reverse complement strand
TGGTGGTGATATCAGCCGTAAACGTAAGCTGCTCGAAAAGCAGAAGGAAGGTAAAAAGCGTATGCGCCAGATAGGTAATGTGGAAGTACCACAGGAGGCGTTTTTGGCAGTGCTGAAGCTGGATGATTAGGGGACAGTTGGCAGATGATAGTTGACAGGTTGGAAACATCAGGTATTAGGCAGCAATCTCCACCTTCCAGACTTTCTGACCCTCCGACTTTTCCGACTTTTTTCTTAACTTCGCCCCCCTTAGTTCTTACAAATAATTTAGCATTCAATATTTTAGATTTATTATTTAAAATCACTAAAAGCCCGGGTGGTGAAATTGGTAGACACGCTACTTTGAGGTGGTAGTGCTGGTAACACGGCGTGCTGGTTCGAATCCAGTCTCGGGCACTAAGGTGGAGAAATCGAAATTTGACTCGGTTTCTCCATTTTTTATTTCACTGAAACCCTTGTCCAGCAAGTACATCAGCCGAATTACTTCATTCTCCCTGGCGGTTCGAAAGTCAATACCATCAAATACCAGTTTTTCAGGGAAAATCGAACCGATAATTTTACGCCGAACAGCAATATTTTTTTCTTCTGTATATACTGTGTTTAAATTCAATACGTTATAAACTGCCCGGCTCAAATTTCCTCCATTCAATGTTTTCGTCTTGTTAAGTTCGAATAATTTCGCTTCAATTACGCTGATTTCGTACTCACATTCTTGTCGAAATTCTTTGTAGTCGTTTTCAGAAATGCTGTCCAGCATGAATTTTCCGCGTGCTTTTTTGAGAGCCATATTAAGGTCGTCAATCCTAGCCTGCAAATTCCGGATGTCCTGCCGCTCACCTTTGCAAAATCCATTATAGGAAACGCTAATCACTCTGGTATAAGTTTCCACAGTACCTCCTTTGGGAGTGTATTTTTTTAGTTTAGCAAAGAATTTATCATTGACGTATTCTGATTTAAACCTAGTGCCACATTTAGAATTACAGTGATAGTAATAATATCTGGCACTGCGTCCGGTTGACGCACTTCCATAAAGGAGTTTGCCGCATTTTGGGCAAATCAGATGGCCCTTTAATTGAAGTTCCTCCCTGCTGCCAACCGCAGTCCTGTATGTCTTTTTCTTCCCGTCTAATATGTCTTGTACTTCATAAAACAAATCTTCTGAAATAATTGGCTCATGTTTTCCCTGGACATGGCGACTGGGTTCGTCTTTATACCCACCCAGGTATATTTTGCCACAATAGACAGGATTTCTGATTAGATTCCAAAATTGTGTCCGGCCGCACCTTAAACCTTTCAGTAATGCCTCCCGGTATAACGCTTCAATACGGTATTTTTGCATGAATAAGGTTTCAAAAGCCCATTTCATAATTGCGGCTTGTTTTGGTTCAATTGCAATATATTTTTTTCCCTCTTCAGTAATTTTATTGGAATATCCGACAGGTGCCTGCCCCATCCATCGGCCTTCTTTTTTAGCTCTTCTCATACCGTGCAATGTATTCAGTGCCCGTCTGTCATTTTCAACTTCGGGAGCTGCTAAATAAAATGCCAGCATCATTTTATTTTCAGGTACAGTCAAATCTAATGGTTGTTCAATTGCCTGCGGTTCTACGCCTAACTTTCTTAGAATATTGATCATTTGATAGGCGTCTCCCGCATTTCTGCTAAATCTATCCCATTTGATAAATAAGATAGCGTCAATTTGCCTTTTTCTTTTCTTCAGATCACATAATAACTTCTGCCATTGAGGCCTATTAAATGTTTTTGCAGAATGATCCTCAAAAATTACATTTCGGATTGTTATTTGCCGTAAAGCGCAATATTTTCTTAATCGTTCTTCCTGATCCCGTTGTGAATAGCCTTTTTCAGCCTGTTCGTCAGTACTTACGCGGATGTACAAATCAGCTTTCATTTTTCATTAATTGATTTAATACTATGTTAGCCATCTCGAACATGAATGCAAGGATTAATTTTGCTTCTTCCTCAGTTAAGATGGTTCCATGTTTTTCGTAAATATCTATTACCTCACCAGGAGTTATTTTTTCCTCCATCACACATCACTATTTAAAACATTTTTTTGAAAAGCACACTGTCTAAAATAGACAAAGCCCTTCCGGGCTTTATCAAAAAATCTATTACTTTACTATTATCTATCCATTTCCACCAAATAAACCAAACTGCCCAGCACAGGGCTATAAGAACGTACATATTTAATGTATCCATACTCTTCCAGCTCTCGCATACATTTATGATAAGTAGTTCGGCCTACCTTGGTGATCTCCCGCATACGGCTCTGTGTAACCGGTATCGGGTTCTTTGCATTATTCAAACACCACTGTTGGAATAACGCCATATAAACTGCTACATGATGTGGCCCCATTCCGGGATCACCACTTGCACGAATCAAAAATCCAATCAATTGCCTCAGGTACATACTACACAATTTTTTCGTGAATAACTATTTTTCTAAATCCAACCCTTTAGATTTTTTAATTTCAATTTCCTTCTCAATAGTCTTGCCTTCCAATATCCTTTTCACATCATCTTGCAATAAACTCATCGAACGAAAAGCATACAAACCATTGTCGGTTGGGGCCATTAGTATGTGCTTACAGGCTTCGAAAGCAGTTTTATAAAAAACAATATCTTTTTCGGCAATTGTGTTCCCTTTAATCTGGATAGCTGCAAACCGATGGTCTCGGGTCCGTTCAAATGCCAGCCGCTCACTAAACTGCTGTATCTCCGATTTATCAATGCCTTTGAAAATATTTTCGCCCATATAGCCCGTTAATGAATTTCGAATACTTCCTTCATAAAATCACTACCACCCACGCCACTCGCAACGCTCAGGTCAACAATGGCACAACTGATATCTATCGCTGTTACAGCGATCCATTTACCGATCTTTTCAAAGAAGCCTGTTCGAGCCGTGAGGTGACTATTTACGGGAGTCGCAAGTTCAACCTGGTTGCGTTCAAATACTTTCGCGAGCATGGCCGGTTCAAAAGTTTGAGTAGCGTTTGGTTGTGCTATCCACCGGTTGGCAGAATATCGTGCGATAGAACTGGCTTTCAACAAGACTTCCTTATCTAAAGAAGTCAGCGTGCTTTTTAGCACTTCGTACTCAAAACGCTGGATAGCTGTCTTCAACTTAGGATAAGAGCAACTATCGCTACCTACCTGAACCAGCGTAGTAAAAAGCTGGTGCAGCCGTAGCTTTACCGAATCACTCCAATCGGAACGGTCAATAAATCCATTCCTATCTATTGCAGCTTCCATCACCATAGATGGAATTCCATCAAAATGGCAATCATCTAAACTGGGCCAGTTTCGACTGCGATAAAATTTACGGATAACATCACAGGAGCCATTAAATCCATCAACGCTTCTTGTAGAACGCTGCTGTTCTATAGAGTCCAGGACCACATTATGCCAGTATCCAAAGCTATCATAAGGGTTAGCTTCATTCGTGGGTAAGCTATCCGATATCGGAACAACAGCTTTCGTACTATCGTTTTTTTTACAACTAATCCATACCATTGAAAATGCCAATACGCACAACAATCCAACAACACATCTTTTCATGTTTGATTTATTTTAGTGATTAATAAATAACAGGGAAGGTTAATACACCCGCCAGGCTTTGGTTAGCTGCCTGTTTTTAATAGCAAGCTGTAAATGCCTGCCACCACCGGCTTCCTGCATTTGTAATAAAAGTTTCTTCTTCTCTGGTATAGTGAAACTCGGTATAGCAATTACGATCGTTCGATCTGTTCGGTTATACAAAACTTTCTGATCACCAAGAATATAGGTAGGCGTAATCTCCACTTCCTGTGAAGCGGTACGCTTGGCCGCTTTCTTATCTCGAACAAAAAGTCTCAATTGCCGGATAGGATAATCCAGCCAGGAATTGTTTTCCAATCCTATCTGAAGATAGAGCATATCGCCATCAGCGTAAATACCTTTGAGCGATAAACTAATGCCATAAGAATCTGACTTGCTGTATTTAATAAACCCCTTTTTATTCAACAACCTTTTGGCACTGGTTCTGACTTTATCATTCGTCTCGTCGGGATTAAATACTACAATAGGATTGTCCGCACTATTAGAATCAATCATCCTGAGATTTAATAATGGCGGATGCGATTCATAGTTTAGTACAAAAGAATAAAACCTGCCATCGGCGGTCATTACAGTCAGATTTGTTTCTGCAAAAGCTGGCATAGCTGCTTTTACCTGTAATACATTCTCAACGCCCGATGCTTTTTGAACCAGCAGATCAGGCGATCCCCTGTCAATACTTTTAATGGCGTAAGGGAATATAACATTTGTTGTCTTGCGATCATTAACTCTTAATCGCATTGCATCGATTACAACCGCATTTTCCTGAGCGATACCACTAAATTGAAGTATAAAAATGAACACCACTATCCACGCTACACTTTGTCTTTTCATTTCTGACTTATTTTATTTTTTAATTATTAAACCCATTACTCAACTCCATGAACCATGAACTATTGCCCATCAAACACTCATGATTAAACATTCACAATTCATCATTCACTATTTTTACTCTTCTCATCCCTCAATAAAACCTGGTACCCCGCTTTCACCGATACTTTCACCAGCTTTACTTTTTTGCTTAGAAAACTTTTGGCGGCTTCCACACCCAGACTTGCGGCTTGCAATCCAACAGAAGGACTAACGGTCGAAAACCCCAATCCTTGCAAACCTCTGTCCGTACTTTGTTGTACGACTTCCCGGGAAATAGCTCCCGGAACACGCACGCCTTCCAATCCATCCAGATCATAAACGGATAACTGCACCGGGAACAACTGTGATCCGCGCCGAATGCTATTCACACTAACACGTAAGCGCTCCCCATTTAAGTTGGCAATGCCAAAGACAAAACTTTCTTTGGGTATGCGCACGCCATTGATATAGATATCATCAGTCAATCGCAGCTTTATGGTAGAACCATTGACAAGCGTTTGCGTTTCGTGAATAACGGCGTTTACACTGGCATTTTGGACTGATGTTTGATTTTTGGTATCATCAATTGAATAGAATCCTTCCGTTCCTGCTACAACTGCTACCTGCGATGGTTCAAGTGTAGATACCGGTATTTGTTGTTGCTCTGCCTGAATGCTAAATACCTGTCCTCTTTTTTTCTCAGATTTTTCCTGTAGGTCATCCATTACCTTCTGCGGATTCTGAATGATCATAATCTTATCCAGCATCTGGTCGAGCTTGCCCAGTTCAGGGTCTTCGGATGAAGCCTGCGCACTTTGCATATCCTGCATCATACTTTGGAGATTTTCTATTTCCGGGTTATGAGTTGTCGATTGAGCTGTCGGATTATAAGTCTGAGTTTCTGGCTCCCGGTTGAGTTCACGTTGCAACTTTGCCAGTCGATCATATACCTTTTTCTCATTAGGATCGCTATAAACGTTCTTTTTGACCGACTTCACATCATTATCGCCATACAAGGCTTCTGCATAATCTGCTTCCGATATACCCTCCATGCTTATTTCTTCGTCCTCCTGCTCATTTACTAAACCCTTAAAAAAAGGATCATTTTGTAGCTGCCTTTTCAACTTTTGAGAATCCTTCTCCGCCTGCTCGTAATAACTCAGCTTATTCCAGTTACTATCTTTAGCAGGTGCTGCAGCAGGCAGGTTCAGGTTCATGCCCTGAATACCAGATGACGACTGTACCCCGGCTTTGGCATCACCGACCAGACCCACGGTCCAGAGCAACAGGATCACAAAAGGCAATACCAATACCGGCGCCACTAACAACAACTTCCTTAACCTTAATTTCTTTTCCGACATCTTTACTTCACTTTTCATTTTCACTTGGTTTTAATTGGTAAATAACTTCGAGTTGTTTCAAACTATCCAACAATCCTGGCCGGAACATCTTCATCTTATCGATAATTTGCTGACCAGACTTACTATCTTTTAAACTATCGAGCTGTTTCCTGAATCTTTGAATCATTTCAAGCTCCGATGTTTTTAGCAGCACAGTATCATTACTGTTTTTTATACTGATGTATTGTGGAACACTTATAGATGCCGCCTTACTGCTACTTCCAAAGCTTTCCAGCGAGTTCCAGATCGTAAACGCTATAGAACTCCCAAACAATAAGATAAATCCAATCAGTCCAATGGTTAACTGCTTGGTCGAAAAATGCGCACACCGTTGATTTAAATAACCTGCAATTCTCCGCTGATGCTTTTCAATCCATAAATTGATCTTTTCAAAAACCAGCCTGACTACTGACAGCGCTTTTTTATTCTTTCTACCTTTTTTCATATACACTATGTTTAAAAATACCTTTGCTTCCTATTAACTAGGAACAATGTTCCATGAACTCGACTCACTATTCACTACTCACCAGCTCACCGCTCACTTACCTTAATGTCATTATTCTCTACGATCTCCCACCGTTCTATTAAAAACCCATATGTGTTATTATCACTTTGTACCAATCCTGTTCTGATAAATCCTTCCGTTACAATACCACGGACTAAGATTGACGTAGGTCGTGTGATATATTGTCTAGCAACACACCGGAACTTGTAGGGCGCTTTAGCCATATCAACATCAATGGTCTCTATCTCTATGGTTTGTGAAATATTCCCAGATATCAGGTTATTATAAAACCCGGCTTCTTTCATATTCTTGTAAATGCGACGTGCAGAACCGTCAGCTAAATAAAAGGCTTTGGTAACCTGCTGCTGTATCGCTTTTTCATCCGGAGAAAGCGTGAAAAATAATGTGTGAAAAGTTCGGATATGAGCACGAAGTTCCACCGGCAGGTTTCTCTTTTCTGCGATGGCTTCCACTAACTTGCCATTCACCAAAACATATACTTTACCACTATTAACTGTCAGCACTTTTGTGGTTCTCCATATAATAAAGACACTTAAAATGAGACACCCAGCAATAACCAAGAAAGCAAACAACCTCACCTGCTTAAATGCCGTATCTATATTTTTCATTTTTTGAAACATGTCGCTCACTTAATAATTGATAAATAACAATTGCCTATTTTCCTTTCAACTTATCCTTCTGATAACCCGACCCCTTATGCTCACCAGTATTTCCACCGCTTTTATACCCCTCATAGATATTATAAGGTGCTTTGGCAAGATTACCGGCACCGGTGGCCATCCTGGAAGCAGCTGCGCCCGTAACAGCACCGGCAACGCCACCTACAGCGCCTCCGGCAGCCATTGCTGCTCCCGTAGTTCTGCCCGTAAGCGAATCACCACCACCGACCCAAAGGATTTGATTGGCGATAGAGGGAACCGAGAAATAACCAATAATGCCGATGATCAGAAAGATCATATATCCCATATCCGTACTGCTGAAAAAAGTATCTCCCTGCTCCGCTACCTGCGAGATGTCAATCTTAAGCATCTGCTCCTGTATCTTGCCAATCACGGCACCGAATATATTAGCGATAGGCAGCCACAGAAATACATTGACATACCTTGCCAGCCAGTGTTTCAGCGTATGGCCAAATCCGTCAAAGACCGATAACCCAAATGCCAGTGGTCCGAGAATTGCAAGAATTAATAAGTTAAAAGTGCGCATCGTATTAATCGCCAGCGAAGCGGCTGCAAAAAGTAGCTGCAAGACTTCCGAAATAACTTCTTTGATTCCATTGCGGAAATTGTAGCTTGCTTTAGACATGGCAAAACGGATATTATTGCCGATAGCGTCCATCCATCCTTCATCTGAAGGGTCTTCATCTGGATGCGTGTATTTATACCATTTATCCCGGTCGCCTTCACCGGATGGACCAACGTAGATTTGGTAGAGATCAGAGTTTTTAACCGCTTCCTCTTTTTGTTTGAGCAAGACCTCAATTGCTGCATCGGATTTTGTTACCATATTTTTAGTACCGTTAACCGTAGGCTGCATCACGCCATTGATCAAAGCAATCACTGATGGAAATACCGCCACAGCAAAGCCGATCACAAAGGGCTTAAACAAAGGATAAAAATCGATCGACTCTGCCCGTGCAATATGCCCCCACACCCGTGCAGCGATATACCATAATGCTGCAAAACCTGCAATAGCACGCCCTACACCGATTAGCTCACTACAGAGTGGTAACATCTCGGTGTAAAGCTGTTCCAGCACTGCATGGAAACTTTGCAGGTCATTGGCCCATCCGGAAACCACCTGTGCATGAGCCATTGCAGGCAGTATCATCCCCACTACTGCCAGTAAACCGGCGGCTTTCCATTCTCTTCTCATAATCTTATTTATAAAAACTTTGTAAAACCTTCACTTCAACGGCCTGCTTCGTTCTTTGTATCCGTAATACTTCAGCCTGCTGGTTGAATACTTTTAGAAAATGCCATTTATCACCCATGTCTTCATAGATGTCATCAATAGCTTTTAATCGTTCTTCATCGGACATACGGGTAGTTCCGGAAGTGGTAACGGTAACCAGATCATCCAAGTTCGATAAAGCTGATTTAGTTAAACCGCCATATACCTTCGAAAAATAATTGAGCTCCTGAATACTAAATCGATCGCTGGATTGAAACCGATTAAATGCTGATTTATATTCTTTAACGATCCGCAACTGATAATCGATAATATCTGAGATGCGCTTATATTTTTTAATAGCCGGGCTGACCTGCATTAAACCATCTAAAAATACCTGGTGCAATTTGAAATTACCCTCCGAGATATTTTTTACGGTGTTGTAACCACCGGTTAGGATTTCGTATCCTTTTTTCATATCTGAAAGAATACTTTTAAACTGGCTTAGCTTCTCTATATTCAATGCCAGTTGCGCCAGTTCTGTTGCTTGAGCTGAGACCTTGCCGGTTGTAAATAAAAATGTAATCATCACACACCCAATTACACACCACGTTTTCATTTTATAAGATTTTTAAGGATACATATTTTTCAAGCCTTTCACGCTTTTTAATTCCAGCCGCTTTTGTAGTTCCAGTTTTTTCAGATCCATACAGAAAGATTGTACAAACTCGTGTTGCTCTTTTGTTTCTTTATAGATGGCATCAATTCTTTTGAGCCGTTCATCATCACTCATCTGGTATTCGCCATTGCGTAGAACAGCTTCCAGTTCATCTATTATCCTCTCGCTGTTTTTTTCAACACCATCACCTATCTTTTGAACATATTGGAGATCGCTGCGTTGAAAGTATTCACTGCTACGCACCATTTTCAGTGCCGCATAGATCAGTCTTGCAGTTTGCCGTTGCAATTGAATAACACCTTTAACCCGACCATCATTTTTAATTGATTTATTGACGACTTTCACGCTATCAAAAAATATCCTATCAAGGTTCAGATGTCCTTCTTTAATATCGCTAATCGTATGCAGTCCACCTTTAACTATTTTATATCCTTTCTGTACATAACTACCATACATCTTTAGTGCTGCGATTTGCTGTACCAGGTATTCTGTTTGCGTAGACTTCTGGCTGAACCATTGTTTAATACCTTGTGCATTGATGCTTCCTGCGATCAGCATTATTAACCATAAGAACAGAAAAGGCTTCATTATTTTACTCCACTTCATATAATTGTTTTAAAACCTTCACCTCATTTATATCCCTTGTGCGTTGCAGGCTAACCTTAATATTTTGTTGGTTGAATAACTTTAAGTCAGACAATACTTCATCCATCTTTTCAGCGGTCTGCCCAATCAACTCCAAACGTTTACCATCCGTCATAGTAAAATCTTTATTGCGGATGATGGCTAATAGCATATCTAAATTTTTGATACTTTCTTCCACCATGCCGGTATACACGCGTGTCATATAGGCAATCTCATCAGCCGTGAAGTTTTTATCCTGCTTAAACAGGTTAAAAGCTTTTTTATACGACTCCACGATACGCACCTGTTTGGTCATGACATCTTTCACGCGCTGGTAGCCGCTGATAACCGCCCGGACTTTACCCAGCTCTTCATAATACTTTTGGTATTGGGCTTTATGTTTAGCTGTCCAGTCAGAGATTTCGTCGAGCTTCATCTTGGACAAAGTATTCTCCAAAGTCTTTTGCGCATTCTGTAACCAGATCGTTTTATTCTGCAACCGTTGTACTGCCAGGTCCATCGCTTTAATCACCTTTACCAGTGCTGCTTTTACGACAACCCATACAACCGCATGGCTTTGCACCGTAGGTGCTATCGAAAAGCTTACGCTCATTACCAACACCATCCATAAATATTTTATCCGCTTCATTTTCATAACCCACCTTATTTAATTAATAATTCATAATTAAGAATTCATCATTCCGTTTTTTGGTACTCCAGTGCTCCCAATAAAAGTCTGTTACCATCTTCCGAGATAATCAGCACCTTGCCCTGGTTGGTTTCCCGAAGCATATGATTAGGTGCGTCATAAATAACTGTCCATTTTGTATGGTAGGATTCAGGGTCTTGTAACTTGCCGTTCAGGATGCGCTGGTATTTGGAGCGCTTTTCTATTTGATAAGTAGCATTATTTACAGATTTTATAATTAGCGTGTCCTGGCCCGTAGCAAACTCATGATCTATGGTTCGGATATAAGTGCCTATTACCTCGTCTTTATTACTACTGCATGAGCATAAAATAAACAGACCTACGATGTATTTTTTAATATTCATAATTTATCATTGACCATTTATAATTAGTTTTTCATCTCTTCTGCCAGCCTTTTTATGCCCAGTTCAGTATTTCCATACTTCGCCGCATATTGTTGCACGGCTACCTTTTCTTTTTCCTCCGTAGTGTAAGCGAGGTATTCCTCCGGGCTTACTTCTGTCCGGTACACTTTAGAGAGCGTGCCGCCCAGACTGATAAACACTTCCTTGTACTTGCGTAGCGGATCATTGGCTTTATTAACCGATAATACCAATGCTTTTTCTTTTTCAGTAAGTCCGAGCAGTTCCTGTATCTGGTCGAACTTGTTTTGATACTTGGATTGGTCGAGCAGTATTTTGCAATCACTATTATTGATAATGGCCTGCTTAACAATGGGAGAAGAAATAATATCTTCTACTTCCTGTGTTACAACAATAGCTTCACCAAAGAACTTACGAACAGTCTTGAACAAGTACTTTATATACTCAGCAAAACCTTCCCGCATTAATGCTTTCCAGGCTTCTTCTATCAGGATGATTTTGCGGATACCCTTTAGCTTACGCATCTTGGAAATAAACACTTCCATAATGATCAGTGTTACCACAGGGAAGAGTACCGCATGATCTTTAATATTATCCAGCTCAAATACAATAAAGCGTTGCTGCAACAGGTCCAGGTTTTCAGTAGCGTTGAGCAGGTAATCAAACTCACCACCTTTGTAGAACGGACGAAGCACAAATAGAAAATTATCTATATCAAAATCCTTTTCCTTTACTTTATCGCGTTTCAGAATTTCAACAAAATCTGTTTGCAGGTACTCATAAAAAGTATCGAAACAAGGGAAGATTCCCGTGTTCGATTCAAGTTTTTCAATATATCCCTGTAACGCATTCGATAAGGCCACATATTCTGATCTTCGAAAAGTCTCATCATCTTTTTTCCATAAAGCGAGCAGTAAGGTTTTAATACTTTCCTTTTTCTCGGTGTCCATATGATCGTCTTCGCTAATATAAAAAGGATTAAAACGGATAGGATCACTAACGGAATAGGTGAAATAATAACCACCCACTAAATCGCATAAGCCTTTATAACTGTGCCCTACATCCACCAGCACAATATGGGTTCCCTGTTCATAATAGCTGCGCAGCATATGATTGGTAAAAAAACTCTTGCCACTTCCCGATGGACCAAGAATAAATTTATTCCGGTTGGTACAGATGCCTTTTTGCACCGGTTTGTCAGAAATATCTACATGAACAGGCTTGCCTGTTAAACGAT
The DNA here is from genome assembly GCA_035326385.1 of Niabella sp. Classification (GTDB taxonomy): domain Bacteria; phylum Bacteroidota; class Bacteroidia; order Chitinophagales; family Chitinophagaceae; genus Niabella. The sequence goes on along the minus strand of DAOLFI010000020.1, from coordinate 1,350 downwards.
CTCCCAATCTGATACCTACTTGGCTAATGGAATCTTTATAATTCGTTTCTAAGTTCAGAAAACAACAAGCCTGTTCAGCGAAGCTGTCGAAGGTTTCATTGAGTGGCAGATCACCGGCATTCCCCGGAATCCCCGCCCACCAGATCTGTGCTGCTCCGGCTGTTTCCAGCCTGGTAGAAGCTTCCATCTGCGCCATAGCCGAGGTAACCAAATTCTTCAACTCTTTTAATTCATCCGTAGACTCAGACCATACCAGTACATTAAAATGTGCTTTTACCGGCAGTCTTTGTTCACTCACACATTCATTTAAAAAATCCGCTACCGCATCACGGGCGATGGCGTTTTCACGAGAGTAAGCGGCCAGTGATTGCAATCGAAGTCTTTTGCTTTCCAACTTCTTCATCGTCTGTCCTGCATCCCCAATAATAATATACTGGTTATAGATATGGCTGCAGGGAAGTAACAATCCTAAAGGCGCTGCAAAACCAATCGAAAACTTGGTGCGATCAGTACTATACTTATCATAATTGATTCGTGAACCGCAAAGCGAAGGCAGATCAGTAACATCAGCTAAGGTATATAGATGGCAGTGATTGTTGCCGATCTTAAAATTATCTTTTAATGCCAGATCACATATAAGACGCTCTGAGCTATCTTCCGACAAACTGCAATAGCGCTCTATTATTCCCACTGCTAACTTAGAAGAATAAATCTCTGTTTCATGCAAACGTTCGAGCTCAATGCCACAGTCAGCTAGTATCCTGGCAAACTGCCCGGCACTATCTTCAAAGGCTGACCGCATTGAAGGGTCAATAGTTTGTTTAGGAACAAGAGTGGGTTGCAATAAGGTAGAAAACACGGAGCTGGCTGACCTGCGATCATCCGGCATTTTGGTTAGAATGATATAGCTATCATGATTTAAATAAGGACGTTCATTAAAGTAGCGGTCACTGCTTCTGGAGAGAAATCCTTTTTCCGAGTCCCCAAAATTAGCCTGATACCTGCTGGCAATAAAATAATCCTGTTTATGAAAGATAGTCCCCTTAGGCAGCACTTTTATGGCTTTAATAAAGCCCTGGTGCAGCGCTTCATAGTTGGCATCAGATTGTGTAAAAATCTCAGGCAGTGTAATTTTATAAACTATAGAAATATCGCCTCGCTTACTCACAATCATATCATGCTCTATATCCATTATCGGATACAAATCCTCCATCACTTTTTCCATACTCACATTTTTATTTTATCACTAATAAGTATATCCCCATCAACTATGAACTATCACCTACGTGCCATAATCATCTTTCTGCTCCTGCATACAATCAACTTTGGCACCCTTCGCTGTCCGATCTG
>DAOLFI010000728.1:1531-2641 GCA_035326385.1 Niabella sp. | reverse complement strand
ACCATGCTGGTAGGTTCGGCGGCGGTGTTCCAAACGCTCAACTCAACCGTAACCATGAACCTGGCCACTATTTTTAAGCTGAAGGGCATTAATCTTACCGTAAGTGCAGCCTGCGCAAGCGGATCTCATGCCATAGGGTTAGCTTATGTGCTTATTAAAATGGGGTTGCAAAATTGCATTATTGCAGGAGGTGCTCAGGAGATCAACCATCTTTCGATGGGTACTTTTGATGCGCTGGGTGCTTTTTCGGTAAGGGAAGACATGCCTGAAAAAGCCAGCAGGCCGTTTGATAAGGACCGCGATGGGCTGATACCCAGCGGAGGGGCTGCTACGGTTGTTATAGAAAGCCTGGAAAGCGCGCAAAAGCGCGGCGCAAATATTATCGGGGAAATAATAGGCTATGGATTCTCCTCAAACGGAGAGCATATCAGCAATCCTACCGTTGCAGGCCCGGCCAAATCCCTAAAAATGGCGCTGGACGATGCCAAACTGCAACCTGGTGAAATTGATTATATCAATGCGCATGCTACCAGCACCCCGGCAGGTGATGCCAGCGAGGCACAGGCCATTCACGAGGTATTTGGAGGTTGCCATACACCTGTAAGTTCCACCAAATCAATGACCGGGCACGAGTGCTGGATGGCAGGTGCAAGCGAAGTGGTGTACTCCTCACTCATGATGCAGCATAACTTCATAGCACCTAACATTAATTTTGAAAATCCTGATGAGGAAACCCAACACCTCAATATCATAAAAAATACCACAGAAAAAAATATAAACGTATTTTTGTCCAATTCTTTTGGGTTTGGGGGAACCAATTCTACCCTGATCGTCAAAAAGTGGTAAATATGGAAATGCAGGAAATTATTGAAAAAACCAACTCGTTTTTAGTAGAAGAATTTGAAGCAGATGCTTCTTTGATTAATCCGGAAGCGAGCCTTAAAGAGGTATTAGACCTCGATAGCCTTGATTACATTGACCTTGTAGTAGCGCTCGAAAGCAATTTTCATTTTAAAGTGCAGCCCGGCGACTTCCTGCCATTGGTAACTTTCGAAGATTTTTATAACTACATACAGGCGCAAATGCAAAAGAAAGAAGCCGTTTCTTAAC
>DAOLFI010000728.1:0-1431 GCA_035326385.1 Niabella sp. | reverse complement strand
GTTGAGGTTACTTAGGTCAGATTGATTGATTCGTAAAAAGAGCTGGCTTCTGGAATAATCAAGTAACGTGCATGTCCAGGTCTGGAGACCTGAACAAGAGGGGGACTCTATATGTGCATCTGTGGCATATTCTACTATTGCCGTCCCTCAATCAACCGCTCCAATCTCTGCATCATTTCATCTTTTTCTTTCAGCATCCTTTCATACAAAGCAATCTTTTCTTCGTGAAGTTGAACAATTTTTTCGATAGGATTATAGTTGTTGATGACAAAACCAACAGCGCTATCACTATTAGTAAATGTATTTGCAATTACATTAATCGCCTGCTCCTCATCAAAATTCTGAAAAGCTTCTACAGGTATTTTCAAGGCGTCAGATATTTGCTGGAGCAGGGAAGCGTCAATGGTTTCTCTTTGTTCCAATAAAGATACTTTTTGCTGGTTCCAGTCATCGCCCAACTCATAGGCAAGCGCATCCTGCTTTATGCCCAGCATTTCGCGGAAGCGTTTTACGTTACGGCCTTCGTGTACCTTTTTCTCCATCGTACTTGTATTTATCATAGGTTCAAATTTAAGATTTTTGTTATTCAATAAGTTATTGATAAAGATAAGCAAAATATCCCCTCGATGGCCTAAACGCCCTGTTGGTTGCACTTCCTCGCGCAGGCCTCCGGCCTGTGTGTTGGGGTTACTTAGTGAAGATTGATTCGTAAAAAGAGCTGGCTTCTGGAACAATCACGTAAAGGGTATGTCCAGGTCTGGAGACCTGAACAAGAGGAGATGAGGCGAAAAGACATCAGCAAGCAGATATTATATCCGCAATATTATAACCACTCATCTCCTGTTATAAGTATTAGCTATTATTATATAGAATTAATCAATTTTATTTATACTTCTGATGTCATAAGTTTGTCAGTGAAAATTATCCGCTGACGGAAGTAAAACGATGCACTCCCCTATCAGCTAATGATTAATAATAAAATTTAAAATAATCAGTAATGGAAAAAGATTCTAACGACATCAGTAAGTGCCCGTTTCATAATGGCAAAATGAATAAAGCTGTTGCAGGTGGGGGAACGCAAAACAGCGATTGGTGGCCCAATCAGCTAAAAGTAAACCTGCTGCGTCAAAACTCTTCTTTGTCCGACCCTATGGATAAAGATTTTAATTATGCCGAAGCTTTTAAAACCCTGGATTATGATGCGCTGAAAGCAGATCTGAAAGCCCTCATGACCGATTCCCAGGAATGGTGGCCCGCAGATTTTGGCCATTATGGCCCTTTCTTTATTCGTATGGCATGGCATAGTGCCGGCACTTATCGCATTGGTGACGGGCGTGGTGGTGCAGGTGCAGGACAACAGCGCTTTGCACCGCTTAACAGCTGGCCCGATAATGTAAGCCTCGACAAGGCCCGCCGTTTGCTTTGGCCCAT
>DAOLFI010000727.1:0-2644 GCA_035326385.1 Niabella sp. | reverse complement strand
CAGCCTGGTTTGCCGGGTGATAAATGCGGCAATCAATACTACTGCCAGGGCAATCCAAACCGGTACAGGAATACCTAAAAATGAACCGGCGCCGATAAAAGCAAATTTTGCACCCAGATTGCTGATAGGCTGGCCCTTTGTGTACAGCATGGTAAACCCTCTTGCAATGGTCAGCATGGCCAGCGTGGCCACAAATGGCGGTACATTAAACTTTGTAATGACAAAACCATTGAACCACCCCAAAACAGCACCAACAATTATAGCAACAAGGATAACACCCAATACAGTAAAGCCTATATAAGTATCCGTTGCCTGCAACGCAATACCGTTTTTCAGTAACCCGGCTGCAACAGCACCACAGAGCGCTAACACAGAACCGACAGACAGATCTATACCAGCTGTTAAAACCACCAGTGTCATACCAGTAGCAATACAAATATTTACTGCTGTTTGCCTTAATACATTAAGACCATTGTCTGCTGTAAAAAATTTATCAGTAAGAATAGTCAATACAATACATAACAGCAGCAAGGCAATGAGCGATTGCAGACTTTTGATACGTTGTTTATAGTGAATAACGGCCATGCTGAATTAGTTTTTATGAATAGCGCTGGTTAACATATTGGCTTCGTTTGCGTCTGCAACAGGCATATCGGCAGTTATTTCGCCTTCGCACATGACAAGTACCCGGTTGGCCAAGGCCAATACCTCCGGAATTTCTGATGATACTACTAAAACACCAACCCCTGTTGATGCTAACTCCCTGATAAGCTTATAAATCTCTGATTTAGCTCCCACATCTATTCCCCGTGTAGGTTCATCTAACAGTAATACTTTGGGATTTTTTGCCAGCCATTTGGCAATTACAATTTTTTGCTGGTTACCACCGCTCAGGTTCCTGGATAAAGTATTTTGCGAAGCCGTTTTAATATTCAGCTGCTGAATATAATCTTTAGCCAGCGCCGTTTCCTTACGCATATTCAGAAAAAGACCATTCTCTTCAAGCTGCTTTAATACGGTTACACTAATATTTTTACGTACCGCCAAACCCAGGCAAAGTCCCTGCAGTTTTCTATCTTCAGGCACCAGCATGATACCAGAAGCAATAGCGCGGGCAGGAACCGTTATTTTTTTAGGTGTTCCCTCAATAACTATCTCACCTTTACCCAGCCTGGGATGCAAACCGTAAATCGTTTCAATAAGCTCTGTTCTTCCCGCTCCCATCAGGCCGTACAATCAAAGTATTTCACCTTTGTGTAAAGTAAAAGAAACATCTTTTACAAGGTAAGTGCCTGCATCCTGTGCATTCCTTAGGCTTATATTTTTTACCTGCAGCAAAGGCTCATTATAAATAGCATCAGATATATTCTTTTCAATGACTACCTTTCTGCCTGCCATTTTTTCTACCAGCTCATCCTGCGATATCGTGCTCATATCACCGGAAGTAATATCAGCGCCATCGCGTAGAACAGTGTACCTGTCAGCCTTTAAAAAAAGCTCTTTCAATTTATGAGAGATATAGACAATGATCCTCCCTTCTGCCTTCAGCTCATCAATAATAGCAAAAAGATGATCCACTTCTTTATCAGTAATAGCCGAAGTAGGCTCATCCATGATAATCACTTCCGCGTTGGCATGTAAGGCCTTCGCTATTTCAACCAATTGCTGCTGCCCTACTTTCAGCTTTGAGATAAGTGTATCCGGCCTGAGATTCAGATTTACTTTTTCCAGCAGCCTTTTGGTATGGCTGTTCATTTTTGCTTTATCAAGCATTCCCCAGGAGTTCGTCAGCTCTTTACCAAGAAAAATATTTTCAGCAATAGTTAAATGCGGTACCAGGTTCAGCTCCTGGTGAATAATGGCGATGCCTGCATCTTCTGCTTCCCTGGTAGAAGCAAACCGTACCTTATCACCTTTGAAAATAATATCTCCCTCATATTGCGTATATACACCGGATAAAATTTTCATAAGAGTGGATTTACCGGCACCATTCTCACCCACAATTGCGTTTACCTTTCCCGCGTGCAACTCCAGGTTGACATTATTCAGCGCCGTAACGCCTGCAAATTTCTTAGTAATATTCCGGGCTATCAGCATCAGGAAATATATTTTATGCTTACAGGAATAATTTCGATATCATCAAAGTGTATATGCTCTTTATTTAATTCAACAGCACCGGTAAATTCTATTTTTGCCCCTGGCTTTAACATGGGCCTGGCAGCCGGTATTATTTTCTGACGTACAACTTTATTCAGCTCCTCGGAAATACTGTTCAGATCGCTGGTGTTCGGAAACTCCTGTAAATTCACCAGGCCCGAAGCATCCCGCAACGCATTACCATATATAAACTCTGTTGCAACCGTAGCTTTAAAAGGTGCGGCTGATTGTATAGTGATCTTCAGATCATCTTCTGTAATGGCATCAATAACTGCAATGCCTTTTACAAGAGCGTAACGATAGTTACCTATAGCCAGGGCATTGGTATATTTGTCGAAAGCAGCACCGGCATCATCCTCTATAGCCTCTTTTAAAACACTGATAGCTACAGCGCTGTCTGACTTTGCCGGCAATTTTTCGTTCCATAGCTGAGCTGCAAAGCCAGCAGCATCGAACTGCGCTCCTTTTGATGCGTTTACATCGCTGA
>DAOLFI010000019.1:0-13295 GCA_035326385.1 Niabella sp. | reverse complement strand
GGGTTTTCGGTAGTAGCGCCAATGAGAGTAATGATCCCTTTTTCAACTGCATGTAATAACGCGTCCTGCTGGCTTTTATTAAAGCGATGTATCTCGTCAATGAACAAAATACTTTGCTGTTCCAGTTTTGCTTTCTCAATGACCTCTCTTACTTCTTTTACCCCTGCATTTACAGCGCTAAGTGCGAAAAACGAAACAGAAAGCTCATGTGCTATTATATTAGCCAGCGTGGTTTTCCCGGTACCGGGCGGGCCCCAGAAAATAACTGAGCCCAGCGACTGATGCTCGACGGATTTACGCAACACACTCCCTTTACCAATAAGGTGCTGCTGTCCCACCACCTCATCCAATGTGCGGGGCCTGATACGTTCTGCTAATGGAGTCATGCCGCGAAATTAGGGCACATTTGCGCTAAGAAAACTTTGAACTTTGTTAAGACAATCATACCAGATAGCAGGATCTGACCATCCATGCGATTGGTTAGGGTAAAAAACATACTGATGTGTAGTCCCCTGGGCAGCTAATTTGTCGCGCAACGCTTCAGATTGTTCCCTGGGTACTGTATCATCCAGTCCGCCCTGTAAAATAATAGTGGGCGGAGCAGTGCTCACATAACTGATAGGGCTGCTATTATGATACATTGTTGGATTGCCTGATGGTGTACCATTTAACAATATGCCTAAACCTATTTTAGTTGTAGCATCAGACCCGTTATAAAGTGCAGTCATATCCGTAGGGCCAAAAAAATCTACAACAGCTTTTGGTTTTATGGGCGTGTTATATTTATATGCCTGCAGCAGGGCCAGATGAGCCCCGGCGCTTGCACCGGCCAAAACCCATTTATCAGAGATCCCAAAAGTAGGCCGCCTGTCATAAATATATTGAATAGCGGTTTTAATGTCCTCTTCCTGTGCAGGGAACCTGTTTGCGCCTGTAACCGTTGTAAGCCTGTAATTAAGGTTAAAAATTGCCCAGTCCGGTAATCGTTTCCTGATGGAATCCACAACCGGCTGAAAAGTCTCGTCACTTTTATCACCGTCAGCCCAGGCGCCTCCATGTATTAATATCATCACTTTTGTAGTAGTAACAGACCGGTTTTCAGGTAAATAATAATCCAAAGCCTGTAATTGATGGCTGCCATAGTTTACATTTTTTTCCTGGTTGGCCTTCATCTTTGGTTCATCGGGCTTGAAATCATCATCTTTAGAGCAGGAAAAAAAAGTAGCGGTCAGCAAGAGGTATAAAAAAATTTGCTTCATACTCATTGATATTTTAGTATTACCGTCCTCGGGATATATTTTTCCTGTAAATATCCGCAAATAAATATTATTTTACTTATTATTGTTACCTTGCGCAAAACCCACACATTAAAAACGCACAAAACATATCACCTTTTTTACAGCAGCATTTAGACCTGCTTAATCACTGACCGTTTTTTAACGTCCGGTAATACTTATTTCATTTAACAAAAAAAGATCCTGGTATGTCAGCAGTTTTAAATACAACAGCAGATTATTTTATTCAATTAGAAGAACAATACGGTGCCCATAATTATCATCCTTTGCCGGTAGTTTTAACAAAAGGCCGGGGCGTACATGTATGGGATGTGGAGGGAAAAAGATATTATGACTTTCTAAGCGGCTACTCGGCCGTAAACCAGGGGCATTGCCACCCCAGGATTGTGGAAGCCTTTGTGGCACAGGCGCAGCAGCTCACGCTTACCAGCCGCGCTTTTTATAATGATAAGCTGGGTGCCTTTGAAAAATATATCACCCGGCTGTTTGGCTACAACAAAGTATTGCCCATGAACACGGGCGTGGAAGCTGTTGAAACAGCTATCAAGCTTTGCCGCAAATGGGCTTATAAAGTGAAAGGCATTGCAGAAAATGAAGCGCAGATCATTGTATGTAATAATAATTTTCATGGTCGTACCACTACGGTTATTTCATTCAGCAGCGACCCTTCATCTAAAAACAACTTCGGACCTTTTACCAGTGGCTTTATCAATATTCCCTACAATGATATTACTGCCCTGGAACAGGTATTGCAAACAACCGGCAATATTGCCGGCTTCCTGGTAGAACCTATACAGGGTGAAGCAGGGGTTTTGGTGCCCGGCGATGGATATCTTGCCCAGGCAAAAACACTATGTGAACAGCATCATATTTTGTTTATTGCGGATGAGATACAAACCGGCCTCTGCCGTACCGGTAAAATGCTGGCCTGCGATCATGAAAAGGTACGGCCTGATATGGTATTGCTGGGAAAAGCCTTAAGCGGTGGCATGATACCGGTAAGCGCTGTATTGGCCGATGATGAGATCATGCTAACCATCAAACCCGGGGAACACGGCTCTACCTACGGCGGCAACCCTTTGGCAAGTACAACAGCTATAGCCGCTTTGCAGGTTTTAACAGATGAGAACATGGCAGGCAATGCCGAAAAGCTGGGTATCATTTTCAGGGAGGAATTAAAAAACACACCCTCTCCCCTCATCAAAGCCGTAAGAGGAAAAGGTTTATTAAATGCTATAGAAATAAACAGCGATGATGAAAACAAGGCGTGGAATATTTGTCTGGCACTGAAAGATAATGGTATACTGGCAAAACCTACTCATGGCGATAAAATAAGATTTGCACCGCCGCTGATTATTACCGAAGAACAGTTAAAAGAATGTATTTTTATCATTCAGCAAACATTAAAAGCTTTTGAATAACGCTAACACATCATATAATTTTTTACCCGCCTTTATTGTGGGAGTCATTGAGGGTATTATTGTAATACTGGCTCTGTTTTGTTTTTTATTGGCAAAGGGAGTAGCGGTTCAGCTTATATATCTTTATTCGGGTATTGCTGTCGTATTCATAGCCGGGCTGCTGGCCGCAGGCGCTTATTATACCCGGAAGGAAGAAATGGAGCACAATGGTGGAGAAAGCAGGATACTTAAAATATACCAGGCCCTGGATATAGAAGATACGCTGAAAAAAGCAATGACCGAAGATACCCTGCAGGAAAATAAGGAATGGGAAAAGGAATGGCAGGAAAGCAATAATGCTACCAGCAGTCTTACTCCCCGAAACTATGCGCTTGCTATGCTGGGAGGATTTATGAGTGGTGGCATCATCATCCTGATCAACAATTACTTTATGCAATTGCCTGATTATATTGCGCTCTTTATCCCGTTTGTACTACTAGCCTTTTTGGGGTTCTGTAAATATAAAATATCCAATCAGAAACCCATCAATGGTATGCTACTCATATCCCTGTCGGGCATAGCCGCAGCCGCAGGAGCCTATTATGCAGGCAGTTTTTTCTAACCGGCCAAATCCTCATTTTTTATTTGTGGCTCTTTAGGGAAAAGAGTTGTGATCAATAATATTGCAGAAGCCGCCAGCACTAAGTAGAGCCCTGATAATTTTTCAGGACAAATACCTCCTTCACATTGGGGAAGTACACCAAAATTCCTGATAGCCCATGCAAAATTAACTGCTCCAAAAAGCAGGTTCATTCTTTTTGCCCATATTTTAGGGATAAGCGTGCATAACAATATACATGCTGCCCAAATAAAATGGGCATAGCCGGGTTTCCCATATCTGGTTCCGGTAGTATCAATCCCGGTTATAGTAATAGCAGGGTCTTCAATACGCATCCACGGTAAAAAACAGGCTGCAACCAAAAGAATAATGCCGGTAACAGCAAACCATTGAGAGCGGTTCATTTTTAATAAATTTTTTGCGCGAAAATAATGTAAAAGCACTATATCGCCTGAATACGTGATAGGCTGTACGCCGCTCCAATCATTAACCGGTAGTAATTTTATGGAGGCAAACACATTCATCTGCATTCTATTTTCCAGCCCCAAACCAATATTTATGAAAGACAATAATTTTCCCCATTTCAACATCAGTTATAATAACCCGATGTACGTATTAAAAGGAATACTTATAATATGCGGTATATTAACTACACTGTGTGCTATTTCCTGCAGAAAAGGTGATACCGGCTCTGCTGGTCCGCAAGGTACCGCAGGCGTTAATGGCAGTACAGGAGCAACAGGCGCTACCGGAGCTACTGGGACGGGCGCAACAGGAGCTGCCGGCCCGGGCGCTATAGCCCGGGTATTTTCCAGCGCCGAAATGAGCTGGAATGATATAACCGAATATGTGGAGTAGTTTACAAATCAGCCAATATATCACTGCCGCAGCTTACAGGTGATATAGTGAATTATGGCGCCGTATTAGTATATAGCGCACTTAACTTTGGCACTTCTGCATGGACAGCGCTGCCCATAACATATGTAGCTGAGCTGCCTGCTAACAATACGTAAAAGTAACCTACAATATGTTTTATACATACAGGGAAGGTTGGGTACACATAAGGTTCAGCCGGTCAGATAATACCTTAACCGGTGCACCGGTTATAGGTTTTAAGGTAGTGCTGATACCTGGTACCCTGATGGCGATAGCCCAAAAAACGGGTGTGGATCTCAAAAATTATGTTGCTGTTAAAACGTCGTTTGGCTTGAAAGACTAAATTAGAAAAAGGTTGAACAGTTAATTAAACAATTACACCTTAACATTTGCAAAACGATGCTCAACTACAACGGCACAAAGCCAGGGCTTTGTGCCGTTATTGTGTTGGAGCAAATCTCCTTCGCCTTCTGATTTTTTTCGTTTCGGGCTTCAATTTGTCCCGATAATAACTCCGGAGATTTTTTTATACTTTACATATTTCCATTGCCATCATAAATCATTCATGGTTTTCACATGTTTTAGAAATAAAACACACCACTTACTCCTACTACACGATGCTGATTATTTTTATTAGCATTATTCTCATTGCTGCTGCCTGGCGCCGTATTGGTTAAACCAATTCCATATTGCGCATGCACACCAAATTTTCCAAAGTCTACACCACCAATAATGTTTGCACCAAAATCAAATCTTTTAAACTGGCCGGAACCTATTGTACCATTTCTGTCATCACCGTCCAACGGATCATCATCGCCCCATTCAATATTCCGGGAAGTTGTGGCTGTCACTCCATTGGTTTCAGTAGTAGTTTTCAGTTTACCTGCAATACCCAGGGCTGCATACGGGCCAGCACCAATATAAGCTTTCACACGCTCATTAAAAGGTAACATAACAGATACATTTACCGGTAATTCCAGGTACATAGGGTTTACTTTATAAGTTGTTTTAACACCTCCGGTAAGCGCCGTAGAAGATTCTATACCCTTCGACTGAAGATCAAGACCTGTTCTTACTTCAAATGTAGAGCCTAAAGGAATAACGCCTACCACGCCAGCATTGAAGCTGTTTAGCCTTTTACTATCATCAAGGTTGCCTTCTTTTCCGTTGGTAATATTGGAATTATTCCAACCGCCTTTTATACCTATTTTGGCATCAGCAAATCCCTGGGCTTTTGCAGCACCTGTAGCGGCTATTAACGCTATGGCACTAATAATAAATGTACGTTTCATAATTTTTGTTTAGAATTTTTACAGGATTAATTTGTCTCGCATAATTATTATAAATACTATGCCAAGAACGTAAGTCTATAACAGTTTCCTGTTAATTCTAACCTTGTTACCACTAATTCCCAGGGGGTTACAAAAAATATTTTTTAACGGGAAAGACGGCGTATAGCTGGTTTCTTCTCATTAAAAGTTTGCATTTCTGCTGTACCGGATTTAATTAAAACAGCTTTTCTGATCAATCCTAACAGTTCACTCTGATATCCTCCTTTGTCTTCGTTATTTAATTGTGATAATATGTCAGCAGCCATGGTATAATCGCCCGCACCTTTATATTCCGAATTCCTGAGCAGCATACCAAACTTTGCCACAGCAGCGGCAAGCTTTATATTATTGCCGGCATTATTAAAGGTTACCGGACTGCCCGAAATTATTTTTTCCAATAAAAGGCTTTTATCTTCCGCCGGTTTTTTATACCGGAATTTCACTGTCATTACTTCATTAGAGTTATTGAATACAGGCGCCTTCCCTTTGGGTTTCTGATATTTTAAATCATCCACCTTCCTCAATTCAGGAGCATTAACTCCTACCGGGATAATTTCATACAAAGCCGTAACTGTATGGCCGCTGCCCAGCTCACCGGCATCTTTTTTATCATCGTTAAAATCTTCCTTTGCCAGCATCCGGTTCTCATAACCAATCAGTCTGTACCCCTGCACCTTAGCCGGATTAAATTCTACCTGTAATTTCACATCTTTTGCTATAGTGAACATAGTGCCTCCAAACTGGCTGATGAGCACTTTCCTGGCTTCACTTAAATTATCAATATAAGCATGGTTCCCGTTTCCCTTGTTGGCCAGCTTCTGCATCTTGGCATCCTGGTAATTTCCCGTACCAAAGCCCAGCACTGTTAAATACACCCCCGATTTTCTTTTTTCCTCAATCATTCTTTCCAGCTCATCATCACTGCTCTGGCCTACATTAAAGTCCCCATCGGTGCAAAGCACAATCCTGTTATTGCCATTCTTAATAAAATTGTCCTGTGCTACTTTATAAGCCAGCTTAATGCCAGCCCCACCTGCCGTAGAGCCTCCTGCCTGTAACGCATCAATGGCTTCTTTGATCTTTGTTTTATCATTACCATCAGTAGAAGGCAGCACCAAACCTGCGCTTCCGGCATATACAACTATAGCTACTTTATCCTGCGGACGCAACTGGTCTGCCAGTAATTTCATGGAAGATTGTACCAAAGGCAGCTTGTCCTGCGACCACATACTACCGCTAACATCTATCAGGAAAACGATATTAGCGGCTGGCAGATTTTCTGTAGGTATTTTCTTTCCCTGCAGGCCAATAGTAACCAGGTGATGCTTTTCATTCCACGGACAAACAGTATAGTCCGTATTAATGCTGAAAGGTGTATCACCTGCGGGTTGTGGATAGTTATACGTAAAATAATTGATCATTTCCTCAATACGCACCGCTCCATCCGGAGGAAGCTGGCCGTTACTGATAAAACGCCTGATATTACTGTACGAAGCGCCATCTACATCTATAGAGAAAGTGGACAATGGATTATCTGCCGATTTTAAAAAGGGATTCTCTTTTATATTATCATAGCCTTCACGGCTGAAATCGTTGTTATTGCGCCAGCTTTCATCCGCCACAGGCGACCGGCTGCCATATAAGGATGAGGTTCCCCGGATCCTGACCGACTGGTTATAGTTATAAGACGGGCTTGCATGAACAGAGGCCACAGCGCCGGTGAAGGCTTTCTTTTCCTTTGTACCATAGCCTACCACTATCACTTCATCCAGGTTATTTGCAAGGCTCTTCAACACAATATTAAGCTTTGTGCTTTTGCCTACTTTTACTTCCTGCTGCCGGTAGCCCACTGCAGTAATAATGAGAACAGCCTTATCGCTTTCTACTTCTATTGTAAAATTGCCGCTGGCGTTGCTGCTCACCGCATTTTGTGTCCCTTTTTCCTGGATGGTAGCAGAAGATATGGCCTGATTATTTTCATCTGTAATAGTACCTTTTACCGTTTTTTTGATAATGGTGAAAGCTGCAAGCGTCAGCAATACTAATGCTGCTGCAAAAAATTTCAGGTAGTTCATGATAATGTTTTTTTATAAATTGATAACAGGATTTAAAAAAGATGTGCCGTGGTGATATTTCACTTCCTTTTGCAGTTAGGATGCATCATCTAAAAAAATTGCATAAATAATAAAGAATAAAAAAATTAAATTGCGTACGTAATTGGTTGACTTTACAAAATGGACCCGCGATAATTTGCGGTTCTATTTTAAGATTATAAAATAGTTGTTTATGCAGGTTAGCTTGGAAAATACTAATTTAAACGAGCAGCAAATGCTCATGCTGAGGCTATTAACCAAACCCTTACCAGAAGCAGATTTTGATAAGGTTCGGAAGTTTATTGTAAAATTGCTGGCACAGCAAATAGATACTGTTATGGATAACTGGGAACAGGAAAATAACATTACAGAAGAAACCTACAATGAATTACGAAACAGGCATTTTCGTTCGGGCCCCGCTAAATAATTATCATGAAAATCGTATTGGATTCCAATGTCCTTTTGGTAAGCCTGAAGAATCTACAAATGTTATTTACCAGCGCATTTCTTACAACTGGAAAGCCGTTCCGGCAGATCCGGATGATTATAAATTTTTTGATACTGCTGTAGCCGGAAATGCCGATTACCTGGTTACCGATGACGGACATTTTAATGCAGCCTCTATGTTGAAGTTCCCAAAAGTAGAAATTATTAATGCTGATGATTTTTTAGAGATATTATCAAAACTATCTCGCTGAACCAAAGTATTTCTCAAAAATTATAGAAACGGGAACCTGTAACCCGGCTAAAAAATAAAAAAATTAAATTCGCGTATGTAATAAGCCGGATTGCGGCATCATACATATATAATATTTGGCACAGGTATTTACCATAACATCTTTAAAGCAGTTGCCTGATGATGATTTGCTGCTTGAGTTTAAGCGGTCCGCAGATCAGAACGCTTTGGCGGAGCTATACCTGCGTTACAGCGACCTGTTATATGGTGTATGCCTGAAATACCTGGAAGATGCTGAAGATGCAAAGGATGCCATAATGAATATTTACCAGGAGCTGCTACGCAAAGTACCGCAGCATGAAATTCAGCATTTTAAAAGCTGGGTATACGTACTCGCTAAAAATCACTGCCTGATGCAGTTGCGCAGCGCCAAAAAGAACATTACCGTAAATTTAGAGCAATACGCTATGCAATCAGACGATTTTTCGCATCTGGATAGTGTAATAGAAAAAGAGGAAGCCTTTAAGCGGCTGGAAAAATGCATTGAAAAGCTGCCCGGTGAACAGAAAAGCAGCATTCAGCTGTTTTATTACGATAATAAATGTTACAACGAGATAGCTGAAACAACAGGGATGGACTGGAATAAAGTACGCAGCCTGATACAGAACGGGCGGCGTAATCTTAAAATTTGTATGGAAAAAAATGCAGGGAAATAGCAATACATATCATTTTTATGGGCCGGAGGATATTAAAAGATACCTCGATGCCGGCATGAACGCGCAGGAAATGCACGATATGGAAAAAGCTGCATTAAAAGACCCGCTGCTGGCCGATGCTATTGATGGTTTCAGAAATGCTGATGCTTCCGTTACTCATAAACACCTGAACGATATAAGAGCTGCCATTTTAGGGACAGCGGAAAAAGAAAATGTTGTGGTTGGCATGCCACAAAGAACTCCTGTAAAATGGTGGCGCTGGACCGTTGCTGCCTGCACCCTTGGCCTGCTTGCCGGAAGCGTCTGGTGGTTTACCCAAAAGCAAAACAATATGGTTCCCGCAACTCCCATTGCGAACATTAGCAGGGAAGTTTCTCCGGCAGCTACCGCTCAGCCAGCTGCAGAAACCGGTAAACCGGCGGAACCGGCTATCTCTAAAGCTGCACCTGAAACCCCGGCCAAAAATACAGCAACAAAAAGGATAAGGAAACCTGCAGCCATTTTAAAAGAAAATCACACTTCCATAGCAGCAACAAAACCACCAAAGCACGAAGAAACAGCCTTAAAAATGACGGCGGCGGAAATCAGCTTGGCCGATGAGGCTCCCGGTATCCCAAAAGATGCCACAGCTGCTGCTATGAACAGGCCTCAGCAGAAGCAATTTGCTTATATGCATGTTTCGGCCGCACAACCGGTCAATTACCTGTTGGGGAAAGTAACCGATCAGCAGGGAAATCCCCTGCCATCTGCTACTGTTTCTGCTGCAACTGATAAAATGCTCACCAAAAGTGATGGAAGCTTTATGCTGCCCACCAGGGACAGCAGCCTGAAAGTGTCGGTGGATATGGCGGGCTATAAGAGTGTGGTGACTACCCTGACACCCGCGCGTAGAAACAATATTGTTTTAACGGAAGCCAAAGCCGATTCCAATGAAATAGTGGTAATCGGCTATGGCCGGAAAAAACAGAAGGCCCTTACCGGGTCGGTTGGAGATTACCGGAAATTTCAAAAGCAAACAGAAAAAGCCTGGAAAAATGAAATCATTTATCCTGAAGAAGGTTGGGCTCATTTTTATGAAGAGCTCGGTACAGGACTTGGCGTGGACCAGTCCAAAGCCACCAAAACCCTGCAAATCAAATTTACGGTTGACGATAACGGCGACCCTGTGGATTTTGAGATCGTAGAAAGTCCTGATGAAATACTGGCAAAAAAAGCCATTGAAATGATCAGGAAAACCAAATGGAAAAATTTCAAGCTGGACAAAAATGCTGTGGTAAAAATAGAAGTGAATTAACTTCTCCACTCCCTGCCCTTGCAGTTTATCCCCTCTTAATACAAACTGACAGAAAGTCAATTTTCTTCTTGGAATACTGCTTTGCAGGATTGCACTGGTCCTGTTTTCCTCATCAAAATTTGTAATAAGCGCCCTACCCAGTGGGGTAGGGCAGAAGTTATCCCTGCTAAATAAAAACAAAAACCAAGAATCTAAACAGGTTTATTATCTAAAATTAAATTTTAGATAATAAACCTGTCTCATATTTTACTTCCGTTAAAATTCCTCCTCCAAAGCAAAAAATCAACTAAACTATCACTTCAGTTAACAAAAATATATTATAATAAAAAACAACTCATTTTATATATAATAATAATATTAATATAAATAATATAATATATTAATAACCAATTATTTAAATAAAAAAATTACACAATATTTAACAATGTCCGTTATTTATGAAAAACGTGGCATTTTTAAAATATTTGTACAATAGATTTACTACAAATAAAAATAGTAATTAATTTATTATTAATAATTTACAATTAAATATAAATACTATTTATTTTAGTATGTCAATAGTCGCCTAGTTCATTTTTGAAAACTAAATATTTTAGCTAAAAATTACTGCGTTATAAAAAAATAAAATCCTGAGAAAAGAATTCGCCAAAAATGAATAAAGCCTGTTAAGGCAGTGGGGAGTAATAAAACATGCAACTATCGAACTGTCTCGCAAGAGCTGTTTGATCAGGCAATAAACAGCCCCGGAAAAAAGACTGATGCGTCCTGCTTCCGGGGCCTGAAATATTAATCGGAATAAAATGGTTACAAAAAATGAGGAGCAACCGCCTGGCTACACTCCTGTCCAATTGGCAGGATCCATTCTCCATTGCAAAAGCAATTCGGCCTGTTCCTGTTTGACAATCCCTTTTTCAAGAGCAAGCTCCAGCAATACAGGATAGCTGGTTAGAGGATGATATTTAAGGTTGCGTTTTTCAAAAGTTTCTTTGGCTACAGCAAAATCGTAAGTGAAAATGGATACCATTCCCACAATTTCCAGTCCGGCAGCTTCCAAAGCATCTACTGCCTGCAGGCTGCTTTTCCCTGTACTTACCAGGTCTTCCACCACCACTATTTTTTGTCCCGGCTCAAACCGTCCTTCTATCTGGTTGCCCAAACCATGATCTTTAGGTTTGGGACGCACATAAAGGAAAGGCAGCTTCAGCTGGTCGGCAGCCATCGCTCCCCAGGCAATACCTGCAGTAGCCACCCCTGCTAAGGCATCGGCTTCACCAAACTGTTCAAACAGCACATTGCACATTTCGCTCTTAACAAAGTCCCGTATAAAGGGATAGGATAAAATGCTCCTGTTATCGCAATAAATAGGGCTTTTCCATCCGCTGGCCCATGTAAACGGATTTTCAGGACTTAATTTCACCGCGCTGGCCTGTAATAATTTTTCAGCCACTACTTTTGCATCGTTCATTTGTACTTTATATTTTTGAGTACGAAATTAGAGATTAAGCCTGATATGTTTACAAGTTGACAGATTGCAGGAACTTCCAGACCCGGACTCTCTAACTTCGGACCTCAGACTTATATCAAACAAGGCCAGCTATGCACATTACCATTTACATACATAATAAACCCGTTTATCTCTGCAATGAGCTGGACGAAAACCTGGAAAAGCTGCACCACCGGCCCGATACTATTTTTATAGATGAGCTGGATACGCATACCGTAAAAGCTATGCTGCGGGAAATAGCCCTGCCGGAAATTAAATGTGGCATCTTCTTACATAAAGACATAGAAGGGCTGAAAAAGCAGTTCTTCAAAAAGTTTGAGCTGCATATAGCCGGCGGAGGTCTGGTTGTAAATGAAAAAAAAGAGTTCTTAATGATATTCCGCCGGGGAAGCTGGGACCTGCCCAAAGGCCATTTAGATAAGGGCGAAACCCTAGAGGAATGTGCGATAAGGGAAGTGCAGGAAGAAACCGGCTTGCAAAAAATAAGCCTCTTCTCCCCTCTTACGGTTACTTATCATACTTATGAGCAGGGCACACACCATATTTTAAAAGAATCGCATTGGTACTTAATGAAATTTTCGGGCGATGAAGAGCCGGTTCCCCAGGCCGAAGAAGATATTGAAAAGATTGAATGGGTAAAAAAAGAAACAATAACACCGTATTTACACAAAGCCTACCCTTCTATCAGAGAGGTGATCCAATGCTATACTGATCAAAATTAAAGAAGATGGAAAGTGTAGAAGCGTTTTTACGGCCATATCCCGAAAAAGTACAGCAAACCGTATTAGTGCTTCGAAATCTTTTGAAACAAGACCTCCCGAGTATTACGGAACAACCGGATGTGCCAGCCAAAATGATAGCTTACACTTATGAGACTCGATATACCGATATGATCTGCTGCATATTCCCTTCACAGAAAGGAGTTAAACTAAGCTTTTACAAAGGCGTAGACTTGCCTGACCCACATGAATTATTAAAAGGAACGGCCAGGACTACGCGCTACCTGGAAATAAATGACAAAAGCCTGGAAAACATAAAGCCTTTCTTAAAAGAAGCCGTAAAAATGTACCGGCAAAGGATGGGAAAATAAGGAACTGCCTGTTTGCTTATCTATTATAATAACAACAGCCGTTCTCTAAACCAAAATCAGTAAACTTAGAGATCCATATTAACTGACAAATTTATTTACTATAAAAAAGGGTCTTTCCAGCGTAAAAACTGGAAAGACCCGGGTTTCTTCAGTTAACGAACGGCTAATAATAGGCGATCAGGTAATTGATCGAATTTTGAAAATAAGTAGGAAGTATATCCCATGGGTGCGGATTCAGGGTATCCGATGTTACATAGATCCAGCCCACATTCCGGAAATACGCATTATCAATGTAGGATTTGTATTGCTGCGCACTGGCGTTATAAGGCAGCACACAAAAGTTTTCCCGGTCATAGCTGAGCGTCCAGGGATCGGGATTCCAGGTTTCAAAAAAAGAACCG
>DAOLFI010000726.1:0-2654 GCA_035326385.1 Niabella sp. | reverse complement strand
TATTGGGTGCATATCACCGAAATCAATGGGTGGGTATTACCGAAATTTACAATCGGACTACTTTTTCAAATTTATTGGTTCAATACATCAAAATCTCAAAGAACTAATAAAAATAAACTTAAGGAGACAGCTTCATTCTACGGTGCGTGTATTTTTTTCACTTTAAGATTACGCAGTGTCATATGGATAAGGTTAAGAGGAAAATTTACATTTTTTTTGGTGACAGATATAAATGAAGCTATATGAATACTTTGAGCGAGGGCTGTATAAAAATTCAAATATTCGTTCAGATTGATCACTAACCAATTGTATTCCCCATATTAAACATAGGCAGGTACATTGCAATTAGAACAATACCTACAACCAATCCCAGTATAACTATTATGACAGGCTCGATAAATTTACTTAGCTGTGTGGTTTGATAATCCAGTTCCTCGGAGTAACGTTCGTTCAGGTTCCTGAAAAAAAGTTCTAATTGATTTACTTCTTCACCCACTTTTACAAGGGCTACCATTTTGGATGGAAAAACTTTATATTCGGCCATGCTTTGGTGTAGTGATTTGCCTTGTAAAATATCTAATTCCATTTTAGTAAGCGATTGTTCCAACGGGTAAAAGCTCATAACCTGTTTACTTAAGGAAAGGGCCTGCACCAGGGGAACTTTTGCTCCTAACAATAGTTGCATAGTAGATGAAAATCTGGACAGGTAAATTTTAGAAATAATGCCTTTCACTAATGGCGTTTTTTGTAGTATATGATCCCTGTATTTTTTGTACCAGTTTTTTTGCTTATTAGAGAGCAGTATGACGATTAATATCAAGAATGAAAGTGAGCCTCTCCCTGCCCACGCTTGCATAAACTGCGACAAATCCATTACTTTTTGTGTTAGAAATGGAAGGTCTCCGCCAAACCTTTTGAATACATCTGCGAACATGGGCACTACATAATTCAGCATAAATGAAACAGATAGTAAAGCAACGCTTAGAACAATAGCAGGATAAGTGAGCGCGCTAATGATCTGTCTTCTTTGTTTGATCCTGTTTTTGTAGTAGAGGGAAAGTTGACTAAGCACCGCAACGAGTTGTCCGATCTCTTCGCCAATTTCTAAAGTAAAGTATTCATAAGGAGTAAAGTTTTTATTTTCTTTTAACGATTGGGAAAGTGTTTGGCCACTTACTACTTTTTCTAACACTTCTGTTAAGATAAGTTTAACCGTTTTTTTTGATTGTTCATCCATGATCAACTGTAGCGAATTCTTAATGTCGAGCCCCGCATTCATCAGGGTTGCCAGTTCAAGATAGAATGATTCCTTAACCTTATCAGAAAAAGGTTTGCCAAGCAGGGCGATGTCTTTAGATAAGAGCGCTTCCAACTTTTTTATATAAAAATTGCTCCTGTTATGTACTTCTTCCGGTTTATCAGGTTGCCTGATATTCCGGATTGCTTTAATTGCTATAGGCTTGCTCATGAATCTGTTGATTTTGTTCGATAATAGAAAACAGCTCTTCTGTTGAATAGGTCTTCTCCAGTTGAATGTGGAACGCTTTACCTTTATACCAGCTTTCTATTTTTGCAGAATTAAGGAGTGGCAGTGAATCTGTTAAAAGCTGTATTTTACTGATGATTCCACCTGGCGTCAAAGTATCAGTCCGGCTACCGTCAATTCTGAGTATAAAAGAGCTGTCAAATAAATAAGATATTTTTGCAGGGTGATGTTCCTTCATTCCTCTGTAGTTTAGATCAATCCTGTTGCTGTCTTTGGAAATGATTG
Source organism: Niabella sp. (assembly GCA_035326385.1). Lineage (GTDB taxonomy): Bacteria > Bacteroidota > Bacteroidia > Chitinophagales > Chitinophagaceae > Niabella. Next base: position 883 of record DAOLFI010000726.1, on the reverse strand, counting down.
CTGTTCCCGGTTTTGCAAAATCGCTTTTTAGAACCTGTTTGGTTATAAAGAAGTCGTTATAAAATGTATATCGACTTATTATTAAATTGATCTGATTATTTATAATCATATAAATGGTTAACCCTGTAGCAAATAATATTGAGATCAATAACAGGCTTATTACCATTTCCGGTAAGGTAAAGGAGTAAAGCTTTTTATTTTTTAATACGCAGGCCATGGTTAATTTAATTTTTCAAATCAATCAATACTACTTTTTTCAAGTAAGGAGCCATAAGTGAGTCTCTCCTGTAAATTTTGTATTCAATTTGTAGTAAACTATCTTTATCTTCATATTGTTTCACTTCCCGGCTCACTTCCCAGTCATTTAATACTTCTTTTGTGGTATAGAAGTTTTTTTCTTGCTCACTTTTTGCAATGTATGCATCCAGGGTATAAGCTGCTTCAGCTTTATGGAGTTCAAAATCTGCTTTGCTTACAGATACTAAAAACTCAATAACAATGAAGAATAGGAATAGTAGTAAAACTAAGGCAACTGTAACTTCTATTATAGAGGATGCTACAAATTTGTATTTGATAATATTACTTATTCCAGCCATTTGATTACCTTTTGTCTTGCTGCATCATTAAATAGGGAAAAGTAGTTGCCCCACAGATACCAGTTGCTTTTTATGATAGTAGCATCTGTAAGCATGTTTTCCATACTCATAGGGCCTCGTTGCTCAAAAAAGAAGTCGGTATAAATGGCCCCTTTAACTGTTCCGCTTAGGTAAGTATTGCCTGTAGTAAATACGAGGCCCTTAATGATACCCTCCTTTTTGATGTTTATTACAGGTTTGATATTGTTTTTTCCTTTTCCGGTTATTGACATCACAACGCCCTCCAC
>DAOLFI010000725.1:0-2656 GCA_035326385.1 Niabella sp. | reverse complement strand
GTGAGCAGTGGTAATAGTATAAGTGCCGGCACTTTTCAGCAGTTCCAGGTTAGCGGTCAGCGTTTCATGTTTATCCAGTTTTTTATATTGTTCTAGCAATGTATCAACTAACAAGCTTCTGTTTATTGTATGGGCAGCTTTCTCTTTAATACAATCTTCCAGAAGTTCTTTCCTGGGAAAATGCCGGTAGAAAGGCTTTAGTGCATCACATTCATCTAGGTAATCCAAAACAAGGCCGGAGAAAAAACGGGTTTGGGAATATGGGATACCTGTTGCTTTAAAATTCATACTGCTATTCGCTTATGAAATGAAAATACTATAACATTTTTATTTTGAAATAGTTTTTAAACAATAATAATTACAGGCCAATAAAAAAACCACCTGGCTAAAGGTGGTTGTATGAAAGACATTGTGTGGAATATTTATCCCCGTTTTCGCGTAGCCATACCATATAACCACAGTAAAAGAACTGCACCGCCTACCGCAAATAAAAATCCTTTAAGGCTCCAGTTACTGGTAGGAGCATCCATCACCATGCTGCCTAACCAGCCACCAACAAAGGCGCCTGCAATACCAATAATGATGGTAACAATCCAGCCACCGGGGTCTTTACCCGGGTGTAGTGCTTTTGCAATTGCTCCGGCAATCAGGCCGAACAGTATCCAGGATAAAATACTCATAGTTTTTAATTTTAAAAGTTCTTAAATATTTCACTATCCTAAAATACTAAAAACATGCCAAAGCAACCCTGTAAAATATTTTTATCCACCTGATAATGTACTATAAAAAAACTTAAACTATTCTTGGTATCCGGTTTTCCTGCATCATCAAATCGGCCAGAACTATGGCTGTTGCTGCTTCTACAATAACCGGAGCCCTTAAAGCCACGCACAGATCATGACGGCCTTTAACAGAAAAATCTTCCATTTTTCCAGTATCCCAGTTAAGGCTGTGCTGTGCTTTGGGAGTAGAGGCAGTAGGTTTTACAGCTATTCTAAACACCACTTCATTACCATTGGTGATACCCCCTACAATGCCACCGGCATGGTTGGTTGCAGTGCTCCCTTCCATATTTTCAATGGAGTCATTATGCTGCGAGCCAAACATTTTTGCTGCAGCAAAACCACTTCCAAATTCTACCCCTTTGACCGCGGGAATAGAGAACATGGCATGAGCAATCAATGATTCAACTGAATCAAAATGGGGCTCGCCTAAACCCAGCGGTAAGCCATTGACACGGCATTCAATAATTCCTCCCACTGAATCTTTGGCTTCAATACCTTTTTGTAAACCTTTCTCCAGGTCAGTTTCTCCGGCAATTTCAATTACTTTGGCTTCAACGGAGACCTCTTTGAGCAGTTTCTTAGCTATTACCCCTGCAGCAACCAATCCCGTTGTTAGCCGGGCACTGAAATGTCCGCCACCTCTATAATCTTCAAAGCCCCCAAATTTTTTATGCGCTACAAAATCAGCATGGCCAGGGCGCGGAAAGCTGCGCTGCTTCTCATAATCTCCGCTGCGGGTATTCTTATTTTCAAAAAATATCATAACCGGGAAACCGGTTGTTTTCCCATTAAAAACACCGCTTCTGAAAATAGGTATGTCATCTTCCTTACGGGGCGTGGCGCCTTTTTGCATACCCCCTTTACGACGCTCCATATCGGGTAAAAAACCTTCCACAGGCACATCCAGGCCGGCAGGGCAGCCATCAATAACAATCCCCACTCCATCTCCGTGAGACTCACCAAAAATCTGTACCCTGAAAATTCTGCCAAATGAGTTCATAATGATCTTTTTTAATCTTAATATCATGATTAATGTGCGATGTCAGATGTACGGAAAAGGCCGAAAGCTAAAAGCAGAAAGCCCGAAGCTCACAACCAGCAATCTGCAACCAGTATCCAGTATCTAAAACATATCGTACTTCTAATCATTCATCTGTTTTGCTATGCTTTTCCAATCAACTCCACCGCTCACCCCGGCACCCAATGATTGTATATGATCGTAAAAATCGGGATAGGATTTGTTCACTGCATTCGCTTCTTCAATCACGGTATCGCCCTCTGCCCTTAAGGCTGCCACTGCACAGGCCATTGCAATGCGATGATCATGCCTGGAATGCACCAATGCTCCTTTTAATCCTTTTCCACCATGCACGTACATCATATCACCATCCAGATCCACCTGCAAACCCATCTTACCAAATTCCTGCTGCAAAGTTATACCCCTGTCGCTCTCTTTATGAGCCAGGCGGCTTACCCCTTTTATTTTCGTAATACCATTGCAATATGCTGCCAGCGCTACCAGCGGGGGGAACAGGTCAGGACAATCTGTTGCATCAAACTCAAAAGCGTTCATAGCAGCTTTATGCAGCCTGATGCCTTTCGCCTCTATGGCTATTCCTGCATTGGCAGATATCAATGCTTCGGTAATTTTTTTATCTGCCTGTGTACTGGACATGCTTAAACCGCGAACGGTAATATTTCCTGCGATAGCGCCCGCCACCAACAAAAACGCACCGCCACTCCAGTCCCCTTCCACGGTGTAAGTAGCCCTCTCCAAATCGCCCCCGGAAGGAGAGGCCTCTAAAGAATCGTAAGTAAATATAAACTCTTCATAATTCCTGTTTTCCGGTACACGCAGGCCAAACTTCCGC
>DAOLFI010000724.1:0-2656 GCA_035326385.1 Niabella sp. | reverse complement strand
TTATCAGCGGTTAACGTTTCGTTCTAATAATGAATACAGGCTATCTGAAACGATTAAACTGGGGAATGAATTGAATGTATCTGTTACTAAAAATGCTAATAAGCCAAATGGGGGTTTTACAGACGCCTATCGCCAGGCACCTACAGCCCCGGTAAGGGATAATACAGGCAACTATGGTACCCAGCCGGACTTAAGCGTGTCTAACCCGTTAGCTACATTAGATTTGGCAAACGATTTCTCCAACGGGCAGCGCTACCAGGGCAATTTATACGGTGAGGTCGCCATTATCAAAGGGCTTACGTTCAGAACAGCCTGGGGTTTCGACAAATCCAATGATGATAACCAGACTTATAACCCTGTATATAAATATGGCATTTTTGAACGAAACACATCAGAATTATTTGTAAAAGAAGCCAAAAGATTTTATTGGGTTTGGGATAATATACTCAACTACAATACTAAAATCAATAATATTCATAACATCGGCATTACATTAGGACATACTGCTGAAAGAGATAGAGGACGTTCTTTCAGGCTAAGGGCAACCAACATTTCACCTGACCGGAACCTGTGGTATTTAAGCCAGGGAGACCCGACAGTTACACTGGATACCCAGGACCCCGAAACGGGGATTAACCTGCAAAGAAGAAGCTTATTTGCCAGGGCTAATTATGGCTTTATGGATAAATACAACATCAGCGGGGTGCTTCGCCGCGATGGCTCAAGTGCTTTTCCTGAAAACCAGAAATATGGCACTTTCTACTCCATAGCTGGTTCATGGATTATTTCTGAAGAAAACTTTTTGTCAGAATCCGGGGTGATAGATTTCCTGAAACTGAGAGGGGGTTATGCAAAACTGGGTAATGATGGTATTTCAAGACTTTTCAATAACGAGCTGGCTGCACTAACATCAATTACCATTACAAATCCTTATGGGTTCCCCAATGGTTTAGTATCTGGTATTACTTTTGACCAGATTAAAGATGCTGCGGCCACATGGGAAACTACCAAGAGTATGGATGTGGGTCTTGAGTTTGGCTTCTTAAAACGCAGGTTAACAGGAGAGGTTTCTTATTACAATAAGTTGACCAATGCCTATATTAAAGTACCTATTGCTCCTTTTGTGGATAATAATGGTATTCTTTCCCAGGCTGCAGATGTACGAAACAAAGGTGTGGAAGTTACATTAAACTGGAATGACAGAGGTGGTGACGATTTTAGCTATCGCTTTGGAGTAAATGGAACTTTCAATAGAAATAATGTAGACAAAATCAGGGGAGGTATTGATTTAAAAGAAGGCGGATTGGGAAACGGGCAGGTAACCACTTCAACTGTTGAAGGACAACCCATCGGCAGCTTCTGGGTATACCAGGTAGAAGGTATATTTCAAACTGAAGCTGAAATTGCAGCCAGTCCTGTTTTACCCGGCACCAAACCCGGAGATTTTAAATATGTGGATATTAATAATGATGGCAGCCTGGACGAAAGGGACAGGATATTTGCAGGCTCTTATCAGCCTAAATTTTACTATGGTATTAATGGCGGCATTAACTGGAAACAGTTAGACTTTTCCATAGACTGTTATGGTAATGCAGGTAATAAAGTATATAATGGCAAAAAAGGGGTACGCTTTGGTAATGACAATATTGAAGCAAGCAGGGTAAGCCGCTGGACACCTACCAATACAAATACCAACGAGCCCAGGGCTTCCAATAATATACCCACGCCATCCACTTACTTTGTAGAGTCAGGTTCATTTTTCCGTATTAACAATATCACGTTAGGATATAGCCTGCCCAACAGGATGCTTGAGAATGCTTTTATGAGCAATGTCCGTTTCTATGTTACGGCACAAAATCCTTTAATCATCAAGAAATTTTCAGGATTCAGCCCAGAGCTGCCCGGTAGTAACGCCCTGAACAGTGGTATAGAGCTAAGTGTTTATCCTACTTCAGCTACTTATATGGCAGGGGTTACTATAAACTTCAAATAGTATCATCGTTAAAACAATTCTTATGAAACATATTTTCATTGTTAGCATACTTACTATAACTTTTTCAGCAGTTCTGTTATCTTGTAAAAAGGACTGGCTCAGCCCCGCGCCTGAAAATACATTGCTCAGGAATGACTCCCTTTTTGCCAAACCAGAAAATGCAAAAGAGTTGGTGAATGCCGCTTACAGTCAGCTGACTGACTGGGGAACAAGCGTCTTCTCCTGGATTGGGATGAGCAGTATTACATCCGATGATGCTGATAAAGGCAGCGAACCGGGCGATAATGGAAGCGATAAAGACCAGATGGATAATTTTACCTACACTACCACTTCCGGTTCCATATCTGAAGTATGGTCTGCCAATTTTGTAGGCATCGGCCGTTGTAACCAGGCGATAATAAATGTCCCTCAATTTACAAATGTGGATGAGGGCTTAAAAAACAAACTGGTTGGCGAGGCCCGCTTCTTACGGGCGCTATATTACTTCAACCTGGTTCGTTGTTATGGAGGAGTGCCCATCATTGATACGGTATATTATACCTCTGCTGACTTGGACCGCATACTGGCGGATTATACAAGGGATGCGGTGGAGGATGTGTATGCATTCATTATAGACGATTTAAATGCAGCAATAGCTGCCCTGCCATTAAAAACAGAGTATAG
>DAOLFI010000723.1:0-2660 GCA_035326385.1 Niabella sp. | reverse complement strand
GGTGGCGACCGTGAGCATGGCAGCCATAAAGGCTATGCGTTGGGCGCGATGGTGGATATTTTCTCGGCCCTGTTAAGCGGGGCTAACTATGCACCCTGGGTGCCCCCGTTCCCGGCTTATGTTCCCATGCCCGAAAAACAACCTGGAAAGGGAATCGGACATTTTTTTGGCGCTATGCGGGTGGATGCCTTCAGGCCTGCCGATGAATTTAAAAGGGATATGGACGACTGGATCTCCGGCTTCAGAAATGCCAGAACTCTGCCAGGATATGAAAGGGTATTGATACCCGGCGATCCGGAAAGAGAAATGGAGCAAAAGAGAAAAGAAAAAGGTATTCCTTTGTTGGAAGCGGTTGTAGACGATTTAAAAAAGCTGGGTGGGAGGTTCTCAATAGAATTGTAATGGTTTGATGCCGGATGTTTGATGCCTGATATGGGATGCTGGATGTGTTCCGTCTTAAGTTTTCATCACGACGGGTTCCGGGTTTTGCAAACAGCAGTAACCCAGTAACCAGCAACCTCCGACTTCGGTCTTTCCGACTTTCCGACTATATTTGCAACCCGATTCATTTTGTAGGTGATTAAATAAAGATATTTCACGGTATGAAGCGCCCATGCAGGATGTTTTTTCGCCAAAGCAGTAAGGGATTGCATAGGGGGCGTTCCATCTGACCATTAAAATATAAAAAAGAAACTGATGAAAGTAATGAAGTTTGGCGGCACGAGTGTGGGTAGGCCCGAGCGTATGAAACATATTGCAGCACTGCTGCAAAAGCAGACAGAACCAGCACTGGTAGTGCTTTCGGCACTTTCAGGTACTACCAATGCCCTGGTAACGATTGGCGATAATATTGCTGCCGGCGACAGGCATACGGCTACCCAGAATATCAATGCGTTGCATGAGCATTACAAAACCTTTATCAGGGAATTACTTTCGGATGAAGACGCTTATAAAAAAGCACAGGCTATTGTAGAGGAGCATTTTGATTTTCTGAACATTATTCTTAAAATTTCTTTCAGCGAAGCGCTGAGCAAGGATATACTGGCCCAGGGAGAACTGCTTTCTACCAAAATATTCTGCTGCTACCTGGCAGAGGCTGGTGCTTCTTATGCCCTGCTCCCGGCCCTGGAGTTCATGAGTATTGATGAGAACGAAGAACCGCAAATTGGCACTATCCGTACCAGGCTTACACAACTGATCCATCAGCATAAGGATAAAAAAATATTGGTTACCCAAGGGTACATCTGTAAAAATGCAAGGGGAGAAGTAGATAACCTGAAGCGTGGCGGCAGCGATTATACGGCCTCTCTGGTTGCTGCGGCAATCAATGCCTCTGTTTGTGAAATATGGACAGACATAGATGGCATGCACAACAACGACCCCCGCGTGGTAAATAAAACCGTACCGGTAGAGCAGCTTAGCTTTGATGAAGCAGCTGAACTGGCTTATTTCGGGGCTAAAATTCTGCACCCGGCATCCATCTGGCCGGCACAGCAGTATAAAATACCGGTAAGGCTGTTGAACACCATGGAGCCGGATGCCAAAGGTACTTTAATAACACAGGATGCTGCATCGGCGGGGGTTAAGGCCGTTGCCGCAAAAGATAATATCATAGCTCTAAAAATAAAAAGCGGCCGTATGCTCTTGGCTTACGGTTTTCTGAGAAAAGTATTTGAGGTGTTTGAAAAATATAAAACACCTATTGATATGATCACGACATCAGAAGTTGCCGTTTCTATCACTATTGACAATGCCGAGCACCTGAAGCAAATTATTAAAGAGCTGGAAGTGCTGGGTTCTGTTGAGGTAGATGAAGGGCAAACTATTATTTCTGTAGTGGGACATAACATTAACGAAACAGAAGAGATCATTAAAAAGCTGTTTGGCTCTATAAGAAATATTCCTATCCGTATGGTTTCTTATGGCGGCAGCCGTCATAATATCTCTTTACTGGTTGCGGCAGAGCATAAAACACAGTTATTGCAGCAGCTGAACAAGGGTATGTTTAGGTTAAATTAAGTGCCTGAACGATTGCGGAATATGTTTTACTGTGCGGAGGGAAACCTTCGCACTTTTTTTGCATTTTAGTTTCTTATTTTACAGTTTTGCAGCCTGTAAATAAATGTATAATGAATGTAATCAGCAGAAAAGAAAATCATTGGATACAACGGCACAAAGTATATTGTGTTCCGGGCTTTGGAGTGGATGAGAGAATTTTTGCTAACCTTGAAGTTGATGCAGATCTCCGGTTTCTAAACTGGATAAAACCTTGTCAGAAAGAAAGCATAGAGAGCTATGCACGCCGGATGGCCGAAAAGATAAAGGAGGAACACCCTGTTATTTTAGGTGTTTCTTTTGGCGGAATGATGGCCATAGAAATTGACAAATTTTTGCCGGCTAAACAGGTGATCATCATTTCCGGGGTTAAGTGCCGGAAGGAGCTGCCTTTCCATTTAAAGTGCATGGGTAATTTGCGGTTAGATAAAATTTTCCCGGTAAAGAAAATACAGCAGAGCAACAAAGTATATGAAATTGCCAATAAGCGGCTGGGAGCAGTTACGCCACAGGAGCAAGCATTTGCCAACGCTTACAGGCGCACTGCCGATATAGGATATGTGAACTGGAGCTTTGATAAGATACTCAACTGGAAAAATAAGGTG
>DAOLFI010000722.1:0-2661 GCA_035326385.1 Niabella sp. | reverse complement strand
TCTTAATAGCAGCAAGGTTAAGCGTTTTGGTAAATGGGGTGCATTTGAAAATAGCTGGCGACTTGATTTTTCAGATTTCGGGGTGAAGGGTCTTTATTACCTGAAGGCTGGAAGTATAATATCTCCCGTATTCAGAATTGATGATAAGATATATAACAGTACTGCAGATTTTATGTTACGATATATGCGGCAGCAACGTAGTAAGTATAATCCCTTCCTGAAAGACAGCTGTCATACCCATGATGGATTTATAGTATATCATCCTGATAAAAAAAAGGACTCTTCTTATATTGATGTAGCCGGAGGCTGGCACGATGCCTCTGACTATCTGCAATATTTACCTACTTCTGCCAATGCCACTTACCAGATGTTGTTTGCCTACCTGCAAAATCCCCGCAGCTTTGAAGATTTTCATGATGCCTGGGGAAATAAGGGTGCTAATAATATTCCCGATATCATAGATGAGGCAAAATGGGGATTGGATTGGCTGCTAAAAATGAATCCTGCTAAAGGTGAATATTATAACCAGGTAGCAGATGACCGGGACCATGCAGGTCTGCGCCTGCCCACAAAGGATAGTGTGAAGTATAGTGCTGATAAGGGCCTGGCCCGTCCTGTTTATTTTATAACCGGCCAGCCACAGGGCGAGAAGTATAAAAACAAGACAACAGGTGTAGCTTCTTCCGCCGGAAAATTTGCAGCTGCTTTTGCTTTAGGCGCTGTTGTCATGAAAAAGTTTGATCCTGTTTTTGCACGAAATCTGGTGCAGAAAGCCATGGATGCCTATGAGTTTGGGAAGATGTATCCAGGTAATACCCAAACGCTTTCGGTGAAAGCTCCTTATATCTATGCTGAAGATAACCATGCTGATGATATGGAGCTGGCTGCTCTTTCTTTATATCTTTTGTCAAAGGAGAAAAAATACCTGGAGGATGGTATTGGTTTTGCAAGGCAGGAACCTGTAACACCATGGATGGGCGTTGATAGCGCTAATCATTACCAATGGTACCCCTTTGTGAACCTGGGGCATTACCTGGGAGCAACTCTGGACAAAAAACACAGGCAGGAATATCTTTCTTTTATGCGAAAGGGTATTGAAAGGGTTGTTAATCGTGGAAAATCCAATCCGTTCTTAAATGGTGTGCCGTTTATCTGGTGTTCTAATAATTTACTGGTGGGTATTTTAACCCAGGTTCGTTTGTATAAGATGCTGACAGGCGATGCCCGTTTTGATGTGGAAGAGGCCGCAATGCGTGATTGGCTGCTGGGCTGCAATCCCTGGGGAACCAGCATGATCTGTGATCTTCCGTATAATGGCGTTTCACCTAAAGACCCGCATTCAGCTTTTACCCATCTATATAAATATAAGATCTCGGGCGGACTGGTGGACGGTCCTGTATACGGAAGTATCTGGAACAAACTTATTGGCATCAGGCTTTATGCCCCGGATGAGTTTGCGTCGTTTCAGTCGGATAAAGCCGTGTACCACGATGATTTTGGAGATTATTCCACCAATGAGCCCACCATGGATGGAACAGCAAGCCTCAGTTATTATTTCTCTTCTTTGGCGAACGGCAAAAAAGAAATTTTTGAAGAACTGGATAGTGAAAACGCCATTATTAAATTTAACCCTCATAAAAAAACTATTTACCTGCTGTTCTCAGCACATGAATTTGGTGATGGCAGAAATGCAGTATTGAATGCACTTGATAAGAACAACATAAAAGGGAATTTCTTTTTTACGGGGGACTTTCTGCGAAACCCTGCCTTTCATCTGTTTATAAAAAAATTAAATACCGGAGGACATTATATAGGGTCTCATTCAGATCAGCATTTGCTATATGCAGATTGGAGCAGGAGGGATTCTCTGTTGGTAACAAGGGATTCCTTTTGTACAGATTTAAAAAACTCACTTAAGGAATTGGAGCGATTAGGTGTTAAACGCGGGCAATACTATTTACCGCCTTATGAGTGGTATAACAATAAAATTGTACAATGGAGCGCTGAGCTTGGAGTAACAGTAATCAATTACACTCCCGGAACTTTTACTAACGCAGATTATACCTACCCGGAACTGCCAAATTACAGGTCCGGTGATGAAATCCTGGAGCGTTTATTTGCAGTAGAAAATAAATCGGGGTTAAATGGTAATATGCTTTTAATACATTTAGGTACCGATGCGAGGCGTACGGATAAATTGTACAATAAATTGGATAGGCTGATAAAGTGGTTAAAGACAGCGGGATATACTATTGAGAGGTTGCCTCAATAAAAAAGCTAAACTTTTTTAGCTAAAAGTTTGGAGTAATAAGCTGATAACTCTATATTTGCACTCCCAAACGGGAAAACGGTCGATTTCGTAGCTCAGTTGGTAGAGCACAACACTTTTAATGTTGGGGCCCTGGGTTCGAGCCCCAGCGGAATCACCTGTAGGGACAAGTCTAAAAAACTAAGACTTGTCCCTTTTTTATTGCCTTGTAACTTACTGTTATTCTGATAGATAAGAGCAATCGCAGAATTTAGACTCGGAGTTCGATGTCTTGTTCCGTCAAATTCCAAAAAATCAGGGAACATCGAACTCACTATAAGCCTTTTTTCCTCAATATCGCCGTTTTCATAGCGTCTATCAATGTTTGCGACCTTTTTCAAGGCAGAAGCAAC
>DAOLFI010000721.1:0-2664 GCA_035326385.1 Niabella sp. | reverse complement strand
ATTCAAGCTCACGAACCGCCAGTACCTGGCCTCGTACCAACCGGGCTACATTTACCCACATGGTCAAGCCTACCGCAATAAACACCTGCCAGAAGCCCTTTCCCAATGCCAGCGTAATAGCAAAAACCAATAGCAAGGTAGGGATACTCCAGATCACATTAATAAACCACATGATCAGATCATCAATCCGGCCACGGTAAAACCCAGCCAGCGACCCCAGTATCAGGCCAATACTCACCGATATAATCACAGTTATTAAACCCACACTTAAACTTACCCTTGTGCCCACTATCAGCCTGCTTAAAATATCACGTCCGTAGCTATCTGTACCCAGCCAGTATTTATTGGTAACAACAGGATCTGCTGCCAGCACTGTTTTAGCAAAACCGGTACGCTCACTTACTGTTTCATCAATATATACATCAGCAATAAGGCTGTCGCCGATCATTTCATACTTATTGACGGGAATATAATTATACGCATCCGGCTGACCACTGATCAGCCTTTTAAAAAAACTTACCCTGACTGGCGTGTTTTCCTTTTTTATCCGAATAAATTGTTTGGTGAACCCCGGCTTTTCACCCCCTGTTTCAAGAATGATACGATTGGAATAAGGCGAGGGATCGGGCGCAATGAAATAGCAGAAAACAGCAACTATAACAGAAACCAGGATAACGGCTAATCCGGCCATTGCCCCCTTGTTTCTTTTCAGTCTTTGCCATGCAGGATTCCTAAAAAATGCTGTCATTACTACGAAAATACCAAATAAGCAATTTCAAATACCAAATTACTTTACCCTTCTTCCCTTCCACTCATATTTACCAAAGCTGCCCAGAAAGCCCGCAAGAATAGTATAAGCTACATGCAAAGGCTGAAAAAAGAAAAAGTATTTCATTAAATGCTGCAGGTTAAAAAATTTACTTACAGAAGATACGAACGGATACTCCACTGCTGTTTTCAAAATCCAAAAACTTATAAAAGCATATAAATAACCGGCGTTAAAGAATGATGCCATCAGCAACACCAGGAAAGAAAAGTTAAAAAGATACACCAGTAATAACACGGCAAAGATCCTTTTATCGTCATAGCTTTTGGCCTTGCTGGCCCAGCGTATACGCTGGTTAATAAATGCCTTCCAGGTGGCTGCTGCTGCTGTTTCCACAATTACATCTTTTGATTTCAGGTAAGCGATCCTGTCCGGATATTGTTTCCATATCTTATACATCAGCAGCATGTCATCACCGGAGGCAATTTTGTCAATCCCTTTAAATCCGTCTACCTCATAAAACACATCGCGCTTATAAACCAGGTTAGCGCCATTGCACATGTTGTGCTTTTTAGTATGTACCGATGCAGCTGTTATACCTTGTAAGGTTAAAAAGTCCAATGCCTGGAAAACATAGAGTATCAAGTTCTTCTTTCCTGAAGGAGAGGAGCCGGGGGTGAGGCAAACCGGCGCAGCTATAAACATCGGGTCATTATCCTCAATGAATGAAGCAAAGGTCTGCAGCCACTCCGGACTTGCCATACAATCCGCATCGGTACAAACAATCCATTCATTTTGCGCAGCAGCAATACCGCGCTCAATGGCTTTCTTTTTATAAGAATTGATACCGGAATCGGTAAGCTGTATCAACTTTACCTTTTCAAATTTCCTTACCACCTCTGCAGTCGCATCTGCAGAGTGATCGTCTACAACTATTACCTCAAACAAATCGCTGGGATAGGTTTGATTACTTAAACTTTCCAGTAACCGGCCAATATTACGTTCTTCATTCCTTGCAGGGATGATCACCGAAAAGCGGATATTGGGAATGATTATATTTTTAGGCTGATAATCGGGCATGGTACGCCAGTTACTATTGTAGTAATAAATGACAACGGTATAAAAAGCCCCTAATAGCAGCACTGCCAATAATAAAAATACCATGCAACAAAACTAAGCGGTCTGATCCATGATTCATTCTTAAGCCGGATCAATAAAATTTTTTTAAGTTTTTGTAATTGGGAAATCTTCCTAACTTTAAGTAGTTGTCAAAACAACTATATGCCAAACAACCAATTTAAAAAAAGCGAGCTATATAGTTTTATAACGGGTATTGCGAGTACGGCCATAGCCAGGCGGTTGCAAAAAAAGTTCAATGCAGCTGATCTGAATCTTACAATTGAGCAGTGGAGTGTGTTATATCATTTATGGAAAAAAGAAGGTATCAGCCAGCAGGAGCTGTGCCTGGCCACGTTCAGGGATAAGCCCAGCATGACAAGGCTGGTAGACAACCTGGAAAAAGCAGGACTGGTAAAGCGTGTTGCTTCAAAAACCGACCGGCGTAAAAACCTGATCAACCTTACGGATAAGGCAAAGGAATTGCAGGAAACCTGCCATGCTTTTGCCGCTGAAACGGTTGATGAGGCTTTGGAAGGCGTAAGTGATGCCGATATAGAAGCATGCCGGGTGGTACTGAAACAGGTGTATGAGAATTTGAAATAGCCTATAGTCTATGGACAATGGTCATCGACTTATTAATTTAACCCTATTAAATTTTCAATATTATGAGCGCTGCTACAGAAATTACAGAAATCATTAAAGGTGCTGAATGGCTCATTAAGGAATCGCAACCCGCGCAAACTTTTGCCAGTGAACAGTTTGATGAAGAGGAGCTGATG
>DAOLFI010000720.1:0-2667 GCA_035326385.1 Niabella sp. | reverse complement strand
TTCGTACCTTTCTTGGTAGTTATTAAAATAACACCATTACCTGCTCTTGATCCATATAATGCAGAAGCTGCGCCACCTTTTAATACACTTAAGCTTTCAACATCATCCGGGTTTAAATCTGCTAAACCATTTCCCATATCGGTTGAAGGGTTCCAGAAGTCATTGTTTGAAGCTCCGGCGAAGTTGTCCATTGGGATACCGTCTACCACAATCAGCGGCTGGTTGCTTCCTGTCAGGGAGTTGAAACCTCTCAGTACTATTTTTGAAGAACCGGCAGGGCCATTGCTTCCTCTTATTACCTGTAAACCGGCCACCTGTCCGGAAAGTGCATTAGTAATGTTGGCTTCCCTGCGTTCCAGTAAGGTTTCCCCTTTAACTTCCTGGAAAGCATATCCCAGGGCCTTTTGCTGTCTTTTTATTCCCATAGCTGTTACAACTACTTCTTCTTCAGCTTTGGCTTCGGCAGCTTTTAAAATAATATCTATTGCTGACCGGCCGCTAACCTGTACCTCCTGAGTAGTGTATCCTACTGATGATATTTCGATAATAGCATTATCACCGGGAACGGTAATGCTAAATTGTCCCTGCTCATCTGTTGCTACAGCACTTTGAGCTCCTTTTATTGAAACAGTAGCTCCTACAATGGGAGATCCCTGTTCATCCATAACCGTACCGGTAACTGCTCTTTGCTGTGCATGGGCGAGCAGGGCCATGCAGCTCATCAGCAAAGCAAACAGCATTTTTTGCATTGTTTTCTTCATACTTGTTTTTTTTGATTTTTAAAAAATAACAGATGTTTCAATAGCTTCCTATTGCAAATAGTTCATTTATAATAATTGAATCAGTTTTTCAGTTTTTTCCTTTAATACAGGAAGCTTTTCATAATTATCCATAACAAGAGCTGCTGCGCCTATTATTTCCGCGTTATATCCGAGCGATGAAATTTTTACTTCTGTATGTTCCGCAATTTTAGGGATGCAATGTTCATTGATCGCCTGCTGTATAGGGGCCATCCAAACCTTACCCGCAAGAGAGCCAATTCCGCTGATGATGATTTCTTCCGGATTTAATAAATGAATCAGGATCGCCACACCCCTCCCAATATGGTAGGCGGCTTCAGAAAGAAGATCTATGGCAAACTTGTCGCCCTTGCTGGCTGCCTCAATGATCTTTTTAGCAGACTCTTCAATGCGCTCAGCAGCCAAACTCTTGATAAGAGAGGGCTGGCGCAGCTTTTTAAGCTGACTGGCGCCTTTCTGGACTACCACCACCATCGAGGTTTCGGTTTCAAGGCAACCAAGCTTACCGCAGCTGCATATTTTATTATTATCAAACAGCGGTATATGGCTAAACTCTCCTGCAAACCCGTCTTTACCCCTGAACAGCTTACCATTTGAAATAATTCCCAGCCCCACTCCCCAGCCAACATTCACTACCATTACATGCTCCTTGTTTTTGGCAGCACCCCATTTCAGCTCGGCAAGTCCCACCAGGCTTGAATCGTTATCTATAAGAGTAGGAATTTGTAAGGCATCCTGTAGCTTACTTACGAGGGAGCCATCAGCACAAGGTAAAAAAGTGTAATTAGTGCCTTTTTTAGTGTCTACAAAACCAGGCATCCCAATACCGATGCCTGCAATTTTAGATTCGGGCAGTTTGGTATTCCTGATAAAAGTTTTAAGGTGCGCAATCAGCTCATTTAAACTGTTAGGGTTGTTAGCTAAAACCAGGTCGAATTTTTCTACTTCACCCACAATGGTGTTATCATTTGATATTAAGGCAATGCGGGTAACCAACTGGTCCATGGCTACAGATACTACATAAAAAACGCTGCTCCGGATGCTGTAGGTTTGAGGTCGCCTGCCTCCTGTAGAAGCCGCATATCCTTTTTCTACAACCATCTTCAGGCTCAAGAGCTCTGTTAGATACTGAGTAGTTAACGGAATGCTTTTGCCGATAAGGCTACTCAGGTCAGCACAAGACAGCTGTTTATTAAAAAACAGGTGCTTTAAAATTTCCTTATAAAACTTTTGTTTTTTGGAAATAATATTGGCAATCATGCACTGCGTTTTTGTTAGAAAAAGTATAACTAATAATAAAAGTAAGGTTAATTTTTAATTAAATAAAAAACTTTTTAAAAATTTTATTAAGTGTGATTTTAACAATTATTTTAGGAAGGCCGAAGAGGAGCGGGAGGCGTAATGCAAAAGGCTGGATGCTGAAAGCTGGTTGCTGGTTTCAAGTTCCAGTAAGAGGTTTCATGTTGTTCACTGACGTCTAAGTACTAAGATCTAATGTCTTGAATAATACATTCTGAAATCTGGAATCTGAGACTTGTAAACTGCATTGATTGTTGAGCATTCCCGACCGGATGACCCCGGTCAGACGGGGAATATTGAGTGTTCGGATATTCTATACGCAAGCGTGAAATATTCAATAATCAATATTCAATCGTAGTAAAGAGCTTTTAAAATCCTGAAATCCAGCAACCAGTATCTGGTAACCTGAAACTGATACCTATAACCTGGAATTGCTCAGAAGTACAATCTATATTTATATTTAAAATTCTACATTTAGTATTTATCAATGTATCCTGTCACCGCGCAGTTCAAGGTCTTTCATAATTTGTGTTTCATGCGTAAGCCATTCCTGCCAGCGGGTACGTAC
>DAOLFI010000719.1:0-2669 GCA_035326385.1 Niabella sp. | reverse complement strand
ACTTGGTACGCAATAGTACGCAGTACGCACTAAGTACGCAGCAGTCATGTTGTAATCAGTTGATAATCAATTTGACGCTAAATGTATTCTTTAATAAAGTGCGTACCGTGCGTACGAGATAACGAAAAGTACGCAGTACGCACCCCCTAAAAAAGAAAAGATGAATACTGATTTAAGATTTGACCGCAACCGCAGCCGCTGCAAACAATGTCCGTGTGGTAGGTCTAACAAAGATGGCAAGTTTACTCCATACGAAGGGTTCGAGGATAAAGGGTACTGTCATAGTTGCGGCGAAACATTTTTACCTGAATTGTCAAAAGAAAGTAACGATTGGATGTTTGAACAGCGTTCACGAAGTTCACAGTACAATAGCATGAACACCGTGAACGGCACTGCTCCATCATTTACTGACTTTAACCTTTTCGGTAAAAGTTTGATTAATTGGATGGATGTTGAACAGATAGCGGAACAAAACAATTTCATTAAATACTTACTATCATTATTTGACGAACAAACGGTATGGGGATTAATCCACTACTACAATATAGGTACGTCTAAGCACTGGCCGGGGGCCACTATCTTCTGGCAGGCTGACAAAGACGCTAACATAAGGAGCGGCAAGGTTATGCTTTACGATCCCTTTACCGGCAAGCGGGATAAAAAGCGGTTCACCTGGACGCATACCATCCTGAACCTACCAGATTTTAAATTAAATCAGTGCTTATTTGGTGAGCACCTTATTTGCAGCGGCAAGCCTATTGCTTTGGTCGAGAGCGAGAAAACCGCAATCATTGCATCTGTTTATTTACCGCAATTCACATGGCTGGCTACCGGTGGTAAAGACGGATTAAAGCCTGAACGGCTGCGGGTAGTGAAAAACAAAAAAATCATTCTTTTCCCAGACCTGAACGCCTTTGATGAATGGCAACGTAAAGCAAATGAGCTGAATGATGTGGGTTACACTATTGCTATTAGCAACTATTTGCAGCAACGTACCACAGCAGAACAGAAGGAACAAGGTTTGGATTTAGCAGATTATCTCTAGTATGTATAATCTATTATTATGGAAAGAAGCGCTATTAAAAGCCGATAAGCATATGTGGAGGTGTTAATTATGTCGCTTGTAATGATTTTGGTGTGTTTTTTAACAGTACTGCGATAAGAAAGCGAATAGCGATAGTCCACTTTACAAAATTCAGGTACCGGTTATAAATACAATTTTCCTCACGAATTATATATTTTCTATTACAATTTTTATTTCAAATTATATATTATGGAAACAATAGAAGCATTAGCTATTATCAATAGAATATCTGATCAATTGCTAAAATAAAACTAAAGGGCCATCGCGGTGATATCACCGCGATGGGCTCGATAAACAAGATCTAAAGAACACTTCCAAAAACTCCTCCCGTAAAGGGATTAAAATACGTTATACTCAAAAACGACAATAATGAGCAAGATGATGTCAATGAGAGGTTACGCCCGTTACCTGGGTATCAGTGTGCAAGCGGTAAGCAAAGCAGTAAACGAAAACAGGATAGTAAAAGGTTGGGATAAAAAAGAGAAAAAAATAATAGTGGCTGCTGCGGATAGCGAATTTGGTTTTCTTCACAAGCAAACCGAAGTTTCAGTAAACACCTCATCCAGGATAGATCTTGCTGATAATGCCAGCTACCCAGAGGCTAAAAGAGTAAATGAAATACTAAGAGCCAAACTATTACAGATCGAATATGACAAAGAAACTGGTCTACTGATAGAAAAAGCCGAGGTAAATAAACAGTTAGCCCAATTTGGCATAGAACTGAGAACAGCCTTAATGAGCATAGCGGGGCGAATATCAGCGGATCTGTTTTCTTCTAAAAGTCAATCAGAAATGGATACAATCGTAGAAGACGCAATACGGCAAACTTTAGAGGACACAATAAATAAGCATATTATAGAATGATTCATACACTTTAATTTAACAACATGCAAGAAAAATTATCAATGCGCGGCTATGCTAAATATTTGGGCATAAGCGTGCGTGCGGTATCAATGGCGGTAAAGAATCAATTAATCATTAACGGCTATGACCCAAATGAAAAGAAAATCATTGTTAAGATTGCAGATAATGAGTATGGGTTTTTACACCTCCATAAAGAAAATTTAAAGCCGATTGGGGTTCAAGTGGGTGAAATAAAATTTGACCTCGACTTAACCGGCCTTATTCCTATTCCATCAGATGTAACCTATGCCGAAGCAGGACGAATCAATGAAATACTTAAGGGCGCACTTATGATAATGGAATATGAAAAGAAATCTGCCGAACTGGTAAGCAAGTCTGAATTACAGCAGGAACTAAACATTTTAGCAGGGAAATTAAAGCAAAGAATTATAGCAGCCCCAAACCGTATAACCAATCAGATATTTACAGCCAAGAGCCAGAGCGAAGCTCACAGGATTATTGATAATGCCCTACAGAATATATTAGAGGATTTTACCGGGTTCAAAGGATAGGGGAATCCAACTCCGTGAAACAACAACGCACCCCATGTTTCACGGCGGGTCCTTCCGGAGAGGCTTGAATGCGGTTACGATGACCGCAGAAAACCGGTAGTGATAGAAATTTTTTGAAGTTGACAACCAACCCCAAAACCAATACCGCAGCCATTTTACGACTTTTATAG
>DAOLFI010000718.1:0-2680 GCA_035326385.1 Niabella sp. | reverse complement strand
AATTCTGGGAATTGATAGATGAGATACTGAACGCCATACTGTTCCTGTTAATTGGATTAGAATTAATGGTCATTCCTGAGCTTAATAGGTTTCTGGTTGCGGGTCTCCTCTGTTTTGTACTTGTGATAGCCGCCAGGTTTGTTTCCATCTGGCTGCCAACGAGGTTGATTGCATTCAGAAGAAAATTTTCGGCGCAGACCATTAAGATCCTGGTTTGGGGTGGGTTACGCGGTGGCGTTTCTATAGCCTTAGCGCTTTCTATCCCGGCTATGTCGCAAAAGAACAGTGTTGTTGCCATTACCTATATAGTGGTGGTTTGCTCCATACTTATCCAGGGATTATCAATAAATAAGCTGGCCAATAAGGGCGCAAAGCTGGAGGAAGGGGTGAAAGGTTGATAAGTTTATAAGTCAATTACAGCCTGTTTTTATCATTCATAAAAATTAAATTCGCAACTTATAATTCATAATTCATCACGCATCAGTCACAAATATTATCCAGCCCCATTGTTTATCTCAAGGGTGTAGGGCCGCAGCGCGCCGAGCTTTTGCAGAAAGAGCTGGGTATTTTTACGTTTAACGACCTGTTGCATCATTTTCCTTTCAGGCATGTAGATAAAACCAAAATTACGCCCATTGGTAATGCCAGTCCGACCGAAGAGTATATACAGTTCGCGGGTGTTTTAGAGCCTTTCCAGGTGGTAGGCGAAAAGCGTGGCCGGCGGCTTATCGCGCAGCTACGGGATAAAACCGGTTCGGTGGAGCTGGTCTGGTTCAGCGCCATCAATGTCATTCAAAAAATGCTGCATCCGGGCCAGGCTTATATTGTATATGGCAAACTATCATGGTTTATGAGCAAGCCACAACTGGTTCATCCCGAAATTGAAACCTGGTCGCCGGAAAAGCTGGAGGGAAAAGGCTTCCTGGAACCTGTTTATCCATCAACAGAAAAGCTGAAAGCCAGGAATCTTGGCGGCAGGCAGATAGGCCGGTTGACCCAGGTATTGCTTCCTCATATCAAGCCAAGTGATATTCCGGAAAATTTCCCGCAGCAAATGCTGGACGAGCTAAAGCTGATGCCCCGTTTCGAGGCTTACCGGCAGATTCATTTCCCTCAAACCCCGAAGCAGTACGAAGCTGCTTTACGCCGGCTAAAGTTTGAAGAAATTTTCTGGGCGCAGATGCGTATGAATCTTTTACGCTCTCAGCGGCACCGTTTTTCAAAAGGTGTGGTGTTTGATGTGGTGGGAGATTATTTCAATACTTTCTATAATCAATACCTTCCTTTTAAGCTGACAGGCGCACAGAAGCGGGTGCTTAAAGAAATAAGAAGTGATACGGCACGGGGCAAACAAATGAACCGCCTGCTACAGGGAGATGTAGGCAGCGGTAAAACCATTGTGGCACTGCTTTGCATGTTGCTGGCTGCGGATAACAGTTACCAGTCTGTATTGATGGCGCCTACGGAAATCCTTGCCCGGCAGCACTTTCAGGGAATTACTTCTTTGCTGGAAAAGATGGACATTAAAGTAGCGCTGCTTACCGGCTCCGTAAAAGGCAAAGAACGTAAGAATATATTGCAGGGCATTGCTGAGGGAATGATTCATTTGTTGGTGGGCACTCATGCTGTAATAGAAGATGCGGTGCGTTTCCAAAACCTGGGACTAGTAATTGTAGATGAGCAGCACCGCTTTGGAGTAGCGCAGCGTGCCAGGCTTTGGGAGAAGAACGACATACCGCCTCACGTGTTGGTAATGACCGCCACTCCTATTCCGCGTACGCTGGCAATGACGGCCTACGGCGATTTGGATTATAGCGTGATAGATGAGCTGCCTCCCGGCCGCCAGCCTATACAAACCGTTCATCGTTTTGATAATGACCG
This sequence comes from Niabella sp., assembly GCA_035326385.1. GTDB lineage: Bacteria > Bacteroidota > Bacteroidia > Chitinophagales > Chitinophagaceae > Niabella. The sequence continues at coordinate 799 of DAOLFI010000718.1, read as the reverse complement.
GAGTCAGGTAATGGATTTTCTTAAAGCCGAAATTGCGTTAGGCCGGCAGGTGTATATTATTTTTCCGCTGATAGAAGAAAGTGAAAAGCTGGATTATGAAAACCTGATGCGTGGTTACGATGAAATAAAAACTTATTTCCCCGAACCGCAATACTGGATCAGCATGGTGCATGGTAAGCAGCCTGCTGCACAGAAAGAGCTGAACATGCAGCGGTTTGTGACGCATGATACGCAGATCATGGTATCTACAACAGTTATTGAAGTGGGGGTCAATGTACCGAACGCTTCGGTAATGGTTATTGAAAGCGCGGAAAAATTCGGGCTATCGCAATTGCACCAGTTGCGGGGCAGGGTAGGACGTGGCGCTGAAAAAAGCTATTGCATCCTGCTTACAGGAAGAAAGCTGGGTAACGATGCCCGCGAGCGCATGAAAATAATGACCAGCACCAATAATGGTTTTGTAATTGCCGAAAAAGACCTGGAGCTGCGCGGCCCCGGCGATATTGAAGGTACGAGGCAAAGCGGCGCGCTCAATTTTAAGCTCGCGAATATTGTGAACGACAGGGCCATGGTGGAAACAGCAAAAAAAGTTACCGAAGAAATATTAACGGAAGACCCCGACCTGTCAAAGCCTGAAAATACACCATTGAAGCAGTTCCTGCAATCGCAGAAGGGGAAGACTGTATGGAGTAAAATCTCGTAACTTGGTCAGACCGGGACGGTCTGACCAGCATAATTTAAAGAGCATGCATTATACAATGAAACCTGTCATTTATACCATAGGACATTCTACCCACAC
>DAOLFI010000717.1:0-2686 GCA_035326385.1 Niabella sp. | reverse complement strand
ATATCCATAGGTAATGATACTCTCCTGCCCCAGGGTTACATTTTTTGTAGTGATTTTAACCGGATACCCCTCTTCATTATATTCATTGTTGTAGGTAAATTGATATACCTGGCCCGAACCTGTGACTGTTGTTTCTGAAGAAGAAACATTATTAACTGAAAAATTGATGCCCATTACAGGATAATAAAACTCCCTTACAGACTTTTTACTATCGAAAGTTTTATTGGTTAAACGTTGGACTACCGAGCCTGAAATGCTGTATATTTCCCTGGAAACAATGTTTCCCTCGTTGTTAAAGGTGTAAACTTCTTTACCCGAAACCGCCCCGATTCGCTCATTACGAACAGATTGCTCTACCGTGTTGCCGCTATACACAAAATTCTGAGAGGAAACGGCGACAGATGTGGCATTATAATAAGTAATTTTTACAATGCGGTTTTGACCATCATACACAGCAGTACCCGAAGCCACGCTTTCATCGCCCGTTACGGTTATTTTTACAGGCTGCCCGGCCGCATTAAACTCCGAATAAGTTTCTTTATAATCCATTTCTGTTGGTGTGGCTGCCCTATAAAAAGTTTCGGAAACCAGGCGGTTCTGCTGATCGTATTCGTAAACAAAGCTGCCGCTGCTGTTGGTCATTTTTACGAGCAGGGTTTTACGGGTATCGGTTTGATCTGTTTTGTCTTTTTTGCAGGCGTTAAAGCTGATTGCACAAAAAATTATGATCACGGTGCTGACTAATTTCATCTGTTTGTTTTTTAATTCAGTTGAACAGTAATATATTCAATATCAAACTGCGCGTAGGTTTTTGTATCGTTTTTTATAATATACCTGGTAATACAATTTTGAGCATTTCGCTCCGCGCTTATACTGTTATATTCTCCTGCTGAAATAGTAGCAGGATGTCCTCCTACATTTATTGTTTTAAGTTCCTTTTGTGCCAAAAACAGCATATCGGGAATAAGGGTTCCATTTAAAAAGAAATAATGAACAGCCTGCATTTGTACATCTGAAAAAACCCCCTTTTTATCGCTATAGGTGGCAGATAAACCATATCCGCCCAGCAAACTTCCTCCAACATTTTCTAAATCTCCAGCCTGATTATATATATAATTGGTAGCCCAAAGAAAAAAACGATTGGATTGGGGGTTTGTAATATTCTCAACAAAGGCGTCTGTATCTCCCAAATTGCTGGTTGAAGTTGCGCTTACTTTTACAGGGGTGTTGCCTGCATATTCATAGGTGTAATCGGTTTGCCACCGGGAAGGAGAGGATAAAGCATTTTCAATAGAATACTTAATATTAGTCGGCCTTTTTTGGTTATCATAAGTATAGATCCAGTTCAATTCTTCATTACCTGATTTAGAAACCCTTTTTATACTGGATATTTGCCTGCTATTATTATACTCAAAATGTATAGTACCGTTTAATCCGGGCAGAACAGCCCCACTAATGGTAATGGTACGGGGCAGAAATGCCTGTTTTTCTTCAGAATTGTTATCAGGTTCGTCTTTTTTGCAGGCTGTCATCAGCAGTATAGTAGCTACTGTTACAGCCAAAAATCGTAGCGTTTTCATGGACATGTTGGTTTTATGATTTATTTTAGAAAGAAGCAAATTCTCCGGTCAGTCCTATCTTATCTGTTGGCAATGCGCCCTGCATCTGTCCCTGGAATCTGCCTTTGAACTTTTTAGTGTTGCCGCTACCCGATACTTCGGTTATTTCCAGGGCTAAAGCCACACCGGATGCCCCTTTGCCTGCCAGGTAAGTTTTACCGTTTACTTTGGTAAGGCTGGCACCGCCATCGGTAGAGCTGCTTATCAGGTAATTACCCACCCCAATTTCTGCACTTTGCGAAAGGACCAGCGAAAATCCCGAAGCTTCGCCGTTGAAATCCTGGTCAACGCCCGCTATGGTAAGGTTGTGCTTACCGTCTATGTAAGACGTTCCGATGGCAACACCCTTATTAGCTTCCCAGGCCATACCCTCACCGCCTATTTCCATTTTTAAAGTGGCAGCAGTATTATTCTTATCCCCACGATCTTTCCGGCAGCTAAAGAAAACAGTCAGCAGGCATAGAGTAGATATCAAAAAAAATTTCGTTCGCATATTTTTATCATTTGGTTAAAACAAAGTTTGCCTAAAAAAAAACTTTGCTCAATAGCATGATGATGCGTATGGCTGACGCAATGGATTTAAAAAAACTAAACATTAAGGAGAATTAATATCCATAGTGCAGATAAATCAAATCTTCACAAATTCTACCCGCCTGTTCTGTGCTTTGCCATCAGGTGTTGTATTATCGGCAACCGGTTCCGTATCACCTTTGCCGTCTGTTTCAAGCCGGGCTTCCGCAATACTATATCTCTTTACAAGTTCGCTTTTCACCGATGCGGCACGTTGCCTGGAAAGCACAAGATTGCTTTCTTTTTTTCCATCGGTATCCGTATGTCCTATAATTTTTAATTTCAACGAAGCGTTTTCTTTAAGGATATCGGCAATTTCCCGGATGGTTTCGGCAGATTCCTGTTTAATAACGGCTGATGCTGTGTTAAATAAAATAGCATTCGTAGAATATTTTCCGTCCTTTAATATTTTGGAGCGGGCGTCTTCTCCCGAAACTGCGAGCCGTATGTTAGATATATAAAAACAATTGCCATCCTTTGCCTCATACCGGCTCAAC
>DAOLFI010000716.1:0-2686 GCA_035326385.1 Niabella sp. | reverse complement strand
AGTTTGATATCCACCAGCACCTGGTCGTTGCGGCTGCGCGCGCTGTGGATCTTTTTACCTGCATCCCCTAACTTTTGGGTTAACAATAGCTCTACCTGTGAGTGAATATCTTCCACATTATCCTGGAGAGAAAAATCGCCCTTTTCAATCTGACCGTAAATTTCTTTTAAAGCTGTCTGTAATTGCTTTAAATCTTCAGCAGGCAATAAGCCTACTGATGCTAACATTTGTATATGTGCCAGGGAACCTAAAACATCAAACGGCGCTAAATATATATCCATTTCACGATCCTTACCTACTGTAAAGGTTTCCACTTCTTTTAGTGCTGTTGTATCTTTTTGCCAGAGTTTCATTATATGGTTTCAAATTACTGGTTACAAGTTCCTTTTTAAGGGAGCTAAGTTACAGGTTTGGATCTTCAGTTGGAAAGTTGTTCCAATTGTTCTCAACCCAATTAATAAATTTATTAATCTGCTTACTAAGCTAGTGTATGTTTCTTTTAACTTATTATAAGTTTCTTTATCTGTAAGCGATTTCGTTTCATACAAATAATCCAGGTGTTCTATTGTTTCATCACATTCTGACTGTGAGAAAACTAAAAACCTGATAAATTCCGCTTTATATCTTCTCCTTCCATAACCTTCTACAATAGCAGTAGATACAGCCTTTGCTGAGCGCCGGATCTGGCTGCCTTCTTCATACAGTTCAAATTTCGGCAAAAGCAAACTTAAATGGTGCACTTCTGTTGCAAGCCTATGTGATTCTTTATAAATATTCAAGTCCCTGTAGCTTTTCATAGTGTTTAATTTACGTGTATTACGGGCTGCTTATAAGGTTTGTAACTTGAAACCAATAACCAGTAACTAAAATATTACCATTTTTATCATTTCAACATAATCCCTTATCCCCTTTTCAATCTCCCCCAAATAAATAAACTCATCTGCAGTATGGCTGCGGGCACTGTCTCCGGGGCCCATTTTTAAAGCGGGGAAAGGCATCAGCGCCTTGTCGGACGTAGTAGGCGAGCCGTACATGGTTTTCCCCATATTTAGCCCTGCCTTAATAATGGGATGTTCTGTTGAAATAGAAGTAGAGCGCAAGCGCGTGGAACGGGGCTTTATTTCGCTTTGTATATGCTGTTTAATTGCTGCCAGCACTTCTTCAAATGTATATAGTTCGTTTACCCTTACATCTACCACGTATCTGCAAATTGCAGGAACTACATTGTGCGCTTTATTCTCGGTTTCAATAACTGTAACGGACATTTTATTTGGTCCCAAAAGCGGAGAGACCCTTTCAAACTGATAGCTGTGAAACCATTCAATATCTTTTATTGCTTTGCTAATGGCATTCTCTCCTTCGTTACGTGCAGCATGACCCGCCTTACCATAAGCGATACCATCTAATACCATCAGGCCCCGTTCTGCAACTGCCATCTGTAACAATGTAGGTTCTCCAACAATAGCAAATGCAACGGGTGGCAGCTCTTTTACAACAGCTTCTATACCGTTGTAGCCGGAAATCTCTTCCTCTGCACTTGCTACCAGCATGATATTGTATTTTAAATTTTCTTTATCGTAAAAATGAATGAAGGTCGCAATAAGAGAAACCAAACATCCGCCCGCATCATTGCTTCCCAGCCCAAACATCTTTCCATCTTTTTCTATGGGCTCAAAAGGATCTAATGTATAATTAGGATTGGGCTTTACTGTATCGTGATGCGAATTCAAAAGCACCGTTGGCTTAGATGCATCAAAGTGTTTATTCTTTGCAAGAATATTGTTGCCTGATTGATTTGCAGCAATACCGAAACTTTCAAGATGAGCTTTTATAATAGCCGCTGTTTTATCTTCCTCCTTGCTAAAGGAAGGAGTGCGGACCAACTGCTTTAACAGGTTTACAGCATCGTTATATAATTTCTTTTCAAAACTCATTAACAGGTAATTAAAGTTCCTTCGGTTGAATTTGTGGTATTCCTTGTCAAATCCTTTGCATCGCCTATCAGTACTTCATTTACGCCTGCATCAATAGCTGCAAAGGCATTGTCTATTTTGGGGAGAATGCCTTCAAACAACTTATTTTCATCCATCAATTGCCGGTATTTCTCTTTATTGATATTCCTGATAACAGAATTATCATCCGTTATATCTTCCAGCACTCCCTTTTTTTCAAAACAGTAGATAAGCCTCACGTTATAAAACTGAGATAAACCAACAGCTAATGACGATGCAATAGTATCTGCATTGGTATTTAAAATATGCCCTTCACCGTCATGGGTCAGCGGCGCAAAAACAGGAGTAAAGCCCGCATCAATGATTAATTTTAAATTATTAATTATTAATTTTTCATTATTTATATCACCTACCCAGCCAAAGTCAACGGATTCTCCGTTGATCAGTTTTACCGGGCGCTTTGTGGCAGGGATGATATTGGCATCGGCGCCGGTTAACCCAATAGCATTGCAGTTTAAAGCCTGTAGCTGTGCTACTATTTTTTTATTAACTAATCCCCCGTACACCATTGTTACAATGTCGATCGTATCATCATCCGTAATACGGCGTCCATTGATATACTGGGATGGCACACCCAACTGGTCGCCTATTTTCGTGGCAATTTTACCGCCGCCATGAATTAGAATTTTATGTCCCGGAACAGCTGCAAAATCTTTTAAAAAAGATTGCAGGGC
>DAOLFI010000715.1:0-2704 GCA_035326385.1 Niabella sp. | reverse complement strand
GTAAAAAGATCCACAGTGCGCGCAGCCGCAACGACCAGGTGCTGGTGGATATCAAACTTTTCCTGCGCTTCGAAATTGAAGCAATGGTAAATGCCGTTCTTCCTTTTTTTGAATTGCTGCAAACACAAAGTGAAAAATATCGGGACCATTTATATCCTGGTTACACGCATTTGCAATTAGCCATGCCATCGTCTTTTGGTCTGTGGTTTGGGGCTTATGCCGAAAGCCTGGTTGACGATATGATCACTTTGAAAGGTGCTTTTGAAGTGGTGAACAAAAATCCTTTAGGCTCTGCAGCCGGCTATGGGTCATCATTTCCTATCAACAGGCAAATGACTACTGATCTGCTGGGCTTTGCATCGCTTAACTATAATGTGGTATATGCGCAAATGGGCCGCGGTAAAGCGGAACGTATTGTGGCGCAGGCCCTGGCTAATATTGCCGATACTTTATCGCGCATGAGCATGGACATGACCTTATACCTGAACCAGAATTTCAGCTTTGTGAGTTTTCCGGCAGCGCTTACCACCGGCAGCAGCATCATGCCGCACAAAAAAAATCCTGATGTATTTGAGCTGATCCGCTCACATTGTAATCGCATTAAGGCACTGCCTAACGAGATCATGATGATGACAACGAATCTGCCATCAGGCTATCACCGGGATCTGCAACTGCTCAAAGAGCACCTGTTCCCTGCCTTCAAGACCCTAAAAGACTGTATTGAAATGGCAGGGTTAATGCTTTCCAGTATCGACATAAAAAAAGATATCCTGGCTGATGAAAAATATAAATACCTGTTTACCGTAGACCTGGTAAACCAGTTAGTAATGCAGGGCATTCCTTTTCGCGATGCCTATATACAGGTGGGGCGTTCGGTAGAGGATGGAACATACACTCCTCCCTCTTTGGGGGAGGCCGGGAGGGAGCTATCCCACGAAGGCTCCATACAAAACTTATGTAATCCAGAGATTAAAGTGCTCATGGATAATGCTGTAGCTGATTTTGGTTTTGATAGGATCCATCAGGCTATTGACAGGCTGTTACAGGACTGATGCATGTAAACATGTACATATATGGGCATCATTTCTTGAAAAGAAAAGGATGTGCTTATGCACCCGCAACAAAATGAGCTGATCGTAAACCCCGAACATCCTTATTATGCGCAGTTTAGTCTAAAGTGAACCAACGGCAGCTTCATCTAACATCCATACAATATCCCCTTTTTTAAGGCTTACGTTTTGAACAGGATATTTAACTTTTGCATTTTTAGAAAAAATATGTTTAACCACCGGGGCTTTGGCAGCACCGGCTACCAGAAACATTACTTCTTTACTGTTATTAATAAAACGATAAGTAGAGCTGAGGCGATAGGTTTGTTTACTTTCAACCCATACTTCCTTTATATATCTTTTCGTTTCGTTTAAAACATCTGTGCCCGGAAATAAAGATGAGGTATGGCCATCATCGCCCATGCCTAAAAGCGTCAGGTCAATCTGCATTTTCTTACCTAATGCATCATTAAGTATTTTTTCATATTGAGCAGCACAATCTTTGGCTTCGTCTTTAACAGGCATTGCCAGCACATTTTTTCTCGAAATTTTTACATGATCTAACAACGCTTCTTTTACCATCCTGTAATTGCTGTCTTCGTGCGTATGAGGAACAAAACGCTCATCACCCCAAAGCAACACTACCTTTTTCCAGTCTATATTTCTTGAGAATGCAGGAGTTGCCAGCAACTGGTACAATCTTTTCGGGGTACTTCCGCCTGAAAGGGACACTGAAAATCTGCCGGTATCTGCAATACTTTTATTACATCTTTCTACAAAAAAATGAGCTGTTGCCACACTTAATGCCTCTGCATTTTCCCAAATCAGTTTTATCTGTTGCATATTTTTATTTTGATGTTTAAAGATAGGGCGGCATTAATAAAATCTTAAAATATTCTGCTGCAAGGCACAATTTTAGCGCCTTATTCACATTTTACGATGGATTTCGTTATTTTCACATTACGAACGGATATATATTAAGATTAATTTTAGTTAAGAAAAAGAATAGTACCTGCAATGTTTATCAAAAAAGCATTACCTGCCCTGGCATTATTAGCGTGCTGCGCCTGCGGGAGTAAAATACCTCAAAAAACAAATGTCTTAAGCAAGCCCCCATCGCAGCAAAAGAACTCAACAACAAAGCCCGTAACTGATAAGCCTGAACAAACTGTATTTACAAAGCCTGAACAGAAAACCAGGAATAATAATACCAATGATAAGCCTGAACCAACAAATGTGGAGGCCGAGAGACCTCAGATTACTTATACTCCGCCTGCTTCATTTAACGCGCTTCCGGAAATGGGATATGGATCCCGCTCTTTTTATCTGAATAAAGCAGATAGTTTGCAAAAAGCTTACTCGGTAAGTGATTATAATAAAAATATACAAACCATTATCAATCAGATAACGGAAATTCCAGGCAAGAGGAAAAACCCTGCGGTTACCGCTGACTCCTGGTATGCCGCTATTGACTTTAATATCCGGAAACCTCATTTTGTGGTACTCCATCATACCGCCCAAACAAGTGCAGAGCAGACTCTGTTTACCTTTTCCCTGCGCCGTCCTGGCCGGGAGTCCAGTTCGCATTATGTTGTAGGTAGAGATGGTTCGGTTTACCAGATGCTGAACGACTATGTACGATCTTATCATGCAGG
>DAOLFI010000714.1:0-2714 GCA_035326385.1 Niabella sp. | reverse complement strand
GGTAACCTTAAAGATTCCTTAATTACTTCTTCCGGAAAAACAATCTCACCGGCACCCCGCTGAAATCAAAATTTTTACGTAACTGGTTCTCCAGGTAATTTCTATAGGGCGTTTTTATATCATCAGGAAAATTACAGAAAAATGCGAACGACGGAACATACGTAGGAAGCTGGGTTACAAACTTGATCTTAATAGCATGCCCTCTCACTACAGGTGCATGGTGTGCCTGCACCGCTTTCAGCATTACATCATTCAGTTTGGATGTTGGTACCTTACGCCTGCGGTTTTCATATACTTCCAGCGCGGTTTCCATTGCTTTAAAGATCCTTGTTTTTTCTAAAGCCGAAATAAAGATCACCGGCACATCACTAAACGGCGCCAATCTTTTCTTCAGCTCATTTTCATAATCTCTTGCCGTGTTGGTTTCTTTTTTCACCAGGTCCCATTTATTTACCAGCAACAATATCCCTTTCCCTTTTCTTGCCGCAAGGCTGAATATATTTAAGTCCTGAGCTGTAATACCTTTTTCAGCATCAATCAGCAACAAACAAACATCTGCCTCATCCACAGCTTTAATAGCGCGGATCACCGAGTAAAACTCCAGATCCTCATGCACACGCGCTTTACGGCGGATACCGGCCGTATCAATCAGGATAAACTCTTTCTGGAAAAGATTATAGTGTGTATGAATGGTATCGCGCGTAGTACCGGCAATATCGCTCACAATAGTGCGCTCCTGCCCTACCAGTGCGTTCAGCAAAGAAGATTTACCTACATTGGGCTGACCAATAATCGCAAATTTTGGCAGCTCCTCTTTTCCTTCCTCTTCTTTTTTATCATCGGGGATCAATGCAGCAACAGCATCCAGTAGTTCGCCGGTACCACTGCCACTTGCCGATGCAATAAAATAAACCTCATCAAAGCCCATGCTGTAAAATTCAGTGGCATCCAGCATTCTGTCGTTATTATCCACCTTATTCACCGTAAGAAGCACTGGTTTTACGCTTTTACGAAGCACATTGGCCATCTCTTCATCCAGGTGGGTAATACCTGTACCGGCATCCACCATAAACAAAATGGCATCCGCCTCATCCACAGCAATCAGCACCTGTTTAGCAATTTCCCGTTCAAACACATCTTCGCTGCCATGCACAAACCCGCCGGTATCAATTACGTTAAAAGACTTACCATTCCAGTCGCTTATGCCATACTGCCTGTCGCGCGTAACACCGCTTATATCATCCACAATTGCTTTGCGCTGTTCCAGCAAGCGATTGAACAGTGTGCTCTTGCCCACATTCGGCCTCCCAACTATTGCTAATGTAAAACTCATAAAGCTCTTTTAATCCCTCAACCGGGAATTTTTTATTAAAAATATGTTCGCCCCCTACGGGGTCGTATTGTATGATCTTTTTTTCTATAAACATTTGACCTCTACGAGGTCATAAATACCAAATATTAAACGGCTTCTCAAACAAATTTCGTGTATATATTTTCTATAAACATCTGACCTTACAGGGTCATTATATTATACACAATACACTAAAAGCCATTTCAAGTTATCAATAAGGAGCCCAATCAATGAGGCGATGACCAATAAGTATCGTCACATCGACCGGAGGGAGATGTCTCAACGAAATGCCTGTTTCCACCACAATTCAACCTTATGTTGAGACTTCTTCGCTACCGATACGAATCGACTATTGGCTATCAACATATTATAAATACGTCATTGGCAAATATCATGAACAAAACTCGCCACAAAGATTTTGTGTTATCAACCAAATACATTGTGAAGCTTCGCCCTACTCCCTATTCACTACTGACTATTCACTATTCGCTAAATTCCATACCCATACTCCTTCAGCTGCAGATCATTATCCCTCCATTTCGGCTTCACTTTTACAAACAGCTCCAGAAATACCTTCTGCTGCAGGAAAGCTTCAATATCTTTTCGCGCCATTGTGCCCAGCTTCTTGATCATACTGCCCTTTTCGCCAATCAGTATCATCTTCTGTGTCTCACGGTGAACGATGATATCTGCCACAATTTTAGTCAGCGTTTGCTTTTCTTTAAACTCCCTTATCAGAACAGCTGTATGATAAGGAATTTCATCCTGTGCCAGCTCATATATTTTTTCTCTTATCAGCTCGCTCACAAAAAACTTTTCCGGAAGGTCGCTGATGCTGTCATCTTCATAAAATGGCTCGCCTTCAGGCAACAGCTCCAGTATTGGGCGGAGAAACTTTTTGAAGTCGATACCTGTTAATGCAGATATGGCGGCTATATTTTTACAATAAGGCCTTTTAGAAAAAAACTCCTTTGCTGCTTCTATCCGCTCCTTATTAGCCCTGTCTACTTTATTCAGCACCACTACCGCGGGCACTTTAAGCTTCAAAGCAGAAAAGATAGCATCACAGTCTTCGAGATTATCGTTCACATCTACAATCAGCAAAGCTACATCTGCATCTTCCAGAGCTCCCTTTACTGACTGCATCATTTTTTCGTGCAGCTTATATTCCGGCTTAATAATGCCGGGCGTATCACTGAAAATGATCTGGTAATCCTTTTCAGTAAGAATGGCCTTAATACGATGCCGGGTAGTTTGCACTTTGTGCGATACAATAGCCAGCTTCTCTCCCATCAGCGCATTGAGCAATGTGCTTTTCCCCGCATTGGGCCTGCCGAATATGTTTACAAAACCTGATTTCATT
>DAOLFI010000713.1:0-2715 GCA_035326385.1 Niabella sp. | reverse complement strand
CTGATTTGACAATTATCAAAAACAGGAATCGGAATTGTTAACGTTGTTTCCGGATGCGGCTGAGCGTTTCGGGGGTTATGCCAAGGTAGGAGGAAATGTATCCCAGCGGAACCCGTTCCAGGATATGAGGTGATTGTTCTAACAGGTTATTGTATAATTCTGTTGCCGTTTTAAACTGGGCATTCACATAGCGTTCTTCCAAACGTACATAGTACCGCTCATAAATAATACGTACCAGGCGTTCTATTTCATGAAACTGGTCAAAAAGCTCTGTTAGCTGTTTCCTGGAGATAGCCCATAAAATGCTCCCTTCCAGGAACTGGATATTTTCAACAGAGGGCTGCCCCGTTGTAAAACTGTGAAAGGAAGAGACAAAAGTATTCTCAAATGCGAACCAATGCGTGATCTCTTTATCGTTTATATTATAAAAGCCTCTTAGGGCTCCGTGCTGGAGAAAATAAAAATGGTCGCAAATGCGGCCCTGTTTCAGAAGAAAATCATTTTTAGCATAGGTTTTTTCCCGCAGGCAATCTGCCAATGCACCAATAGCTTCCTTGCTGATAGGATAGTAGGTTTTCAGATGATTTAAAAGAGGCTCCATTGTTGGAAAATAGTCTGCTACTGTCTTTTTTTGTATTCATCCAAAGCTTTTCCCAACCACGCTTTAAACTCTTTAACTCCTTTTGATGGATCGTAGCCATAGCCCGTGGGTATCAGGCGTTCTTCTTTACCGTCTAAAAAGAAATAGTTGGGTTGTGAATTGCTTTCAAAGCGGCTCACCTGCAGGTGCGTATTATAATCTCCCAGGGTTTCTACCTGTTTACCCAGGTCTTTTGAGTAAAACTGCTCACTTACCGGCAGCGATACGCTGGCATCATGTACATCTACAAATAAAGACGCAATCACAAATTCTTCTTTCAGCAGCTTCATCACTTCAGGATCGCTCCATACCTGCGTTTCCATTTTCCGGCAATTGATACAGTTGATCCCTGTAAAATCAAGCATCAGCGGCTTTTTCAGTTTCCGGGCAACTTCCAATGCTTCGTTATAATCAAAATAAGTGATCATTCCATTGTTCACTACCACGTCCGGCTCATTCTTTTTCATGGCATCGGCATATTTTACAGGGTGCGGTAACGCTTCCCCGTTATTTTCAGTACCCGCAGTTTTACTATGAGTGAGCCCGGATACATCAAATCCTTTAGGCAGATCATCTGCATTAAAATCCTGCGTGCCCATAGGAGGTAAGAAAGCTCCCAAACCTTTAAGGGGCGCCCCCCATAAACCCGGTGTCAAATACACTACCATAGAGAATGCTGCTATAGCAAAGAACAAACGGGTAACAGACAGGTAGGGGATACCGAAATCATTTTTCGGCAACTCATCATCGTGCCTGAATTTCAGCTTTCCTAATAAATATAGCCCCAATAAAAAGAAGATTACGATCCATAGCACAATGAACACTTCCCGGTCTAATATCCGCCAGTTTTTTACAAGATCGGCATTGGACAGGAACTTTAATGCTAATGCAAGCTCCAGGAACCCCAATGTAACTTTAATAGCATTCAGCCATCCGCCGGCTTTTCCTAAAACATTTAATTTACTTGGAAAGAAGGCAAACAGGGCAAAAGGCAAGGCAAGCGCCAGCGAAAAGCCAAACATACCTAATAACGGCCCCCAGTAGCTGCCCCTGGACGCCAGTACCAGCAGGTTCCCTATGATAGGGCCTGTGCAGGAAAAAGATACGATCACCAGCGTTAAAGCCATAAAGAAAATACCCCAGAAGCTGCCCGTGCCAGCTTTGCTATCGGCTTTGGTAGACCATGAGTTGGGCAGCTGGATCTCAAAGGCTCCCAGAAACGAGATGCCGAATATTACAAAAATGGCAAAGAACACCAGGTTGGCAATCCAGTTGGTAGAAAGGTTATTTAAAGCCGCAGGGCCAAATATCAAGGTAATTAAAAAACCGAGTAAAGTAAATATGATAATAATAGAAAGAGAATAAACGAGCGCATTCCGGATCCCTTCCTGTTTGTTGGTACTTCTTTTGGTAAAAAAGCTAACAGTTACTGGTATCATGGAATAAACACAGGGCGTAAGTAATGCCAGTAAGCCGCCGCCAAATGCACCGAGAAATATCCATAACAAAGATTCGCTTGTACCACTGGATGTAGGAGCTGCCTCTGTACTTTTAGTAACTGCTACCGTGTTATTTTCAGGTTCAATCAATACCCTGAACTCTTTTTCAATAGAAGGGTACTCCTCACCCATATGGTACATGTAGGAAATCTTACCTTTTATTAAAGCAGTATCCGTTTCAGCAATATCCAGGCTTTGAATCCATTGAACGGAATCATTAATATAGGCTACATCAAGGGAAAGTACGGGATCGGTCATGGTCTGAACATTCCCTTTTTCAACAAGGGACCCCTTCAGGTAGGGCGCTACAGAGCTATCAAAGCTAACCTGGGAAAATACTATATCGTCCGGTGATTTTTGAAGAGCGAATAGGTTTACTCCTGGCTTTGCAACCCGTGCCGTAATAGTTAATGCTACTTCTTTTTGGCTGACCCTTTTATGGTCAAAGGAAAACTGCACAGCTGTAGAATCCTGCGCCATTACAAGTAAAGCAGCAGGCATCAAAAGAACGGATAGCAATAAACGCTTCATTGTAGAATATATCATCTGCAAACATTATACGTAAAGGATATAATA
>DAOLFI010000712.1:0-2715 GCA_035326385.1 Niabella sp. | reverse complement strand
AAGGTAATCAGATGAAAGCGAGTGCAGTAAGCACCATTACTAAATCGTTACCGATTGGATTTCCCACACTTGTAAACTACTCTTTATTAGCCACTTTGGGCTATATTAATCTTTTTTTCTAAAAAAGTTTGAGCAACCAAATAGTTTCTCTTATATTTGCAACCGAACGGTTTCCTAATTAGATTTATTAATCATGAGAAGAGATATATTCCAGGCCATAGCCGACCCCACCCGAAGAGCTATTATAGCATTAATAGCCATACAGGCAATGACGCCCAATGCCATTGCACAACATTTCGACAGTACCCGGCAGGCGGTATCCAAGCACCTGCGCATACTAACAGAATGTGAATTAGTGCAGCAGCGGCAGCAGGGGCGTGAAATTTATTATTCACTCCAACTGGAAAAAATGAAAGAGATAGACAAATGGCTGGAGCAATTCCGACAGATCTGGGAAAGCCGCTTCAATAATCTTGATAAGCTATTGGCAAAAATGCAAAAGAAATAAGAATGTCACAAAGACACTACGGCACAAAGAAAAAACTTCGTGCCGTAGTGGCAAATAAAAATTTAAAGGAAGTAATAATGCATACAAATAACAGGGAACTGAAAATGATGAGAATGGTAAAGGCTCCGGTTGAGCTGGTTTGGAAGGTCTGGACAGAGCCCGAATATCTGGCTCAATGGTGGGGACCCAACGAACATACTACCACCATCCACGAAATGGATTTCAGAGAAGGCGGTGAATGGAAACTGACGCTGCACAATCATTCAAACGGACAGAACTACCCTAACAGAAGCGTTTTCAAAGAAATTATTCCTTTAAAGAAAATCGTTTTTGAACATTTCAACCCTCACTTCATTGCTACCGTTGTTTTTGAATCTAAAGGTGAAGAAACACAAATAGAATGGAGCTCCCTGTTTGACACAGAAGAAATGCTGGCAACAGTTATAAATGTATTTAATGCAAAAGACGGACAAAAACAAAACTTTGAACGGCTTGAAAAATATCTTGAACAACAAAACATAAAAAATGAGCCATAATCTCTTATTCGATTTTTCTGTAAATAAGGAAAACAACACTATCCTCATAAAACGTGAATTTGATGCACCGCTTGATTTAGTTTGGCAGGCATGGACAACCGCCGAATTACTCGACCAGTGGTGTGCTCCCAATCCTTACAGAACAGAAACAAAAACTTTAGATTTCAGTGAAGGTGGTTTTTGGCATTACGCAATAGTAAGCCCCAAAGGGGAAAAACATTGGAATCGGTATGATTACAAAAAAATTGAACCCCAAAAAAGCATTACGGAGTTAAGAGTATTCAGCGATGAAAACGGAACGGCTAACCCGGATTTTCAGTATACCGAATGCATCCTTACTTTCCAAAAAACGGAGGGCAAAACACTCGTAACGATCACTGAAAAATACAGAAGTCCTGAAATGTTTAAAAAAATGGCAACGCATAGCCACAAAAAAGGATTTTCGTCGCACCTGCAAAACCTGGACGAATTATTATTAACACTAAAAAATAAATAAAATGAACCCAAGTTTATTATTCGATTTTTCCGTAAACAGGGAAAACAAGACCATCCATGTAAAACGCGAATTTGCAGCCGGCCTGCCATTAGTATGGAAGGCCTGGACAGAGGCCGAAATACTTGACCAGTGGTGGGGGCCCGAACCCTGGAAAGCAGAAACAAAATCAATGGATTTCCGTGAAGGCGGCCGCTGGCTGTACGCTATGGTAGGGCCTGAAGGTGAAAGGCATTGGAGTGTTGCCGACTATATTTCTATTAACCGGGAGCAGTCTTTCAGCGCCAACGATGGCTTTTGCGATGAAGAAGGAAATATCAATACCAACATGCCCCGTTCACAATGGAAGAACATTTTTACCTCAAACGGAGGCAACACAACAGTAGAGATCACTATCACTCATGAAAAGCTGGAAGACCTGGAAACCCTCATTCAAATGGGCTTTAAAGAAGGTTTCACCACAGGACTGGAACAATTGGACAGGTTGTTACAAACTTTCAGTAATGCGAAAGATCTGTAAGGTTTTCAAAACCTTACAGATCTTCATCCGGACATGCCAATTCAAACTTTATTACTTTTGATCCCCAAATCAATAAGTAATGGCAATAAGGATCTTTATAACCGGTGGAACTTTCGATAAAGAATACAATATGCTGAACGGGCAGTTGTACTTTAAAGACACACACATGCACGAGCTGCTGGAAAAAGGGCGTAACAAAGTGCCGGTAGAGATACGCACGCTAATGATGATAGACAGCCTGGAAATGACCCATGAAGACCGTGAACTGATTGCTTACCAATGTGAACAGTGCGAAGAAGAGCAGATCGTTATTACACATGGCACCGATACCATGGATAAAACGGCCAAAGTTTTAGCTGAAAAAGTAAAGAACAAAACCATTGTGATTACCGGCGCCATGATCCCTATCAAATTTGGCAGCTCAGATGGTTTGTTTAACCTGGGCAGTGCTCTGGCTTTTGCCCAAACCCTTCCCCACGGCGTATATGTGGCTATGAACGGACGGTACTTTAACTGGGATAACGTGCGTAAAAACAGGCAGACCGGTGTGTTTGAGGACTTGAAGTAATGGGTTAGTTTCGGGTTTCAAGTTCCAGGTTCCAGGTTTGTCAACTGTGTCGGTCCATTGTCGATGGTCTTCTTCGGACCTCGGACTTTC
>DAOLFI010000711.1:0-2717 GCA_035326385.1 Niabella sp. | reverse complement strand
CCCGCCCATCTTAGTTACCAGCGAAAAATAGAAAACTTTTACAACAGATACAGTCCGTTTTTACATCAGCCTGCTGCTGGTTATCCCAAACATACGCTGGTATTTTTAAACCATGTATTCGGGGAGCAACTGGAGCTGGGATTAGATTACTTTAAGATATTACTGCTCTATCCCACGCAGATCCTGCCCATTGTATGTTTAGTGAGCAAGGAACGCAACACCGGCAAGACCACCTTTCTCAATTTCTGTAAAGCCATTTTCGGTGATAATATGACCATCAACAGCAACGAGGATTTTCGCAGCAACTTTAATGCAGAATGGGCCAGTAAACTACTCATCGGTGTTGATGAAACCTTCCTGGACAAAAAAGAAGATTCCGAACGGATCAAGAACCTGAGCACTTCCAGGTATTATAAAGTGGAAGCTAAAGGCCAGGACAGGCAGGAGATCGAGTTTTTCGGAAAATTCATTTTATGCAGTAACAACGAGGATAATTTTATACAGATTGATGCTTCTGAGATCAGGTACTGGATACGGAGGCTCCCCAAGTTAACAGTTGATAACCGCAACCTGTTAAGCGACCTCAAAACAGAAATTCCTTTTTTTATTCATTACCTGATCGAACGCCCTTTTACAACACAGCCCGCAACAAGAATGTGGTTCAGGCCGGAGCAAATCACTACACCGGCGCTAAAGCACATCAAACGTTTTAACCGTAACCGGCTGGAAAACGAGATGGCCCAGCTCCTTTTATAAATACTGGACATGAAAGAACCGGTTAATGAAATCTGCTTTTGTGTGGCAGATATGCAGGACTGGTTACAGAAAAAGAGCATCCATAACCGGGACACCATGGCCATCCGCAAAATATTGCAACGGGACTGGCAGTTAAAACCAGCGGACAACTCCAACAGTTACCTGCAATACCGTTTGGGGACGGATGGTAGTATTTACGAGTTCCAACAAAAAGGAAGGTTTTACAGCCTTCAGAAAAGCGAGGTGCTGAAGCTCAATAATATTGATGATTTTGATGACAACAATACAAGCTAATCAATATCAAACAATTACCGTCATCAAAACTGTCATCAACCTTTCATCAAAAAAATACCAATGATGACAAACTAAATCTTTTGATGATAAAATGATGAAGACATAACCTGTTCATCATAAGACTATTGCAAACATTTTCATCAAATCATCAAAAAAAATAACAATTATGACCCCTAAAAAAATAACCTGCGAGCAGGCAAAGAATATGGACATGGTTACCTACCTGAAACAGCTAAGTTATGACCCTGTAAAAGTGCGGGGTAATGATTACTGGTACTACTCCCCTTTTCATAAAGAACACACCCCATCCTTTAAAGTAAACCGGAAACTAAATATGTGGTACGATCACAGTTTGGGTAAGGGCGGTAACCTGGTTGATTTCGGTATTACTTACCATCAATGTTCGGTGGCTGATTTTCTTGAAAAATTGAACGGCTTGCAACACCATTTTTCTTTTCACCAGCAACAACATCCTACGCTCACGGCTATGGCTGGTGAAAAGAAAGAGCCGGGCGGAGGAAAAATCATTATTACCGACTCCCGGCCTTTACAAAGCACTTCGTTACTGTCTTATCTGGAAGAAAGAAAAATCCCGATCCACATTGCGCAGCAATACTGCAAAGAGGTTGATTTTTCACTATACGGTAAACAGCAAACAGTGATCGGCTTTGAAAACCGGTCGGGAGGTTTTGAACTGAGAAGCCCCACTTTTAAAGGCGGCAGCTCACCAAAAGACATTACTTTTTTTGACAATGGCAAACAGGAGATTTCCGTATTCGAGGGCTTCTTTGATTTTCTATCATTTGCCGTAATACGACCGCAAGCTGGTTTCGGTTTGACAAATAACCTGGTACTCAATTCCCTTGCCTTTTTTGAGAAAAGCCGCTCCCTGATGGAGCAGCACCATACGATCTCCCTGTTCTTAGACCGGGGGATTTCCGGCAGGCAATACACACAAAAAGCGCTTGCCTGGAATAAAGAATTGCAGTCGGAAAAATACACTGACAGCAGCCATTTATACCAGTATCGTGATGATTTGAATGAATGGCTGATCGCTCAATCCAAACATCAGGAACAACAAAGAACTCAGAGAGGCAGAGGGCTTTGATTTTATACCCTTTGCTCCAATATTAATTTTTAAAGTAAAAGATTTAAACAATGCAACAGTTTCAATTTAACATACAGGCCAAAGGCGGCGCTGGTAAATCAATGCTCACTTATTTACAAGCCTTAAAACAACAAGGTAATGACCGGGCTTATTTTGTGGACTTTGACAGCTCGGTAAAATCAAGCTGCCAGCAGCTTCGATTCCTCCAGGGAAGAAACCCTTCCCGCTTTGCAGAAATGAGCCTATTAGACACCCGGGAAAAGCTGGATCGCCAGCTCCTTTTTGAAAACCTCTTTCAGCTATCGCAGAAAGATTATGACTCGTTCTACCTGGACTTCGGTGCGCCAGAGAGCGACCAGCTCCCATCGCTGTTTTCAAAAGATTATACCATCGGAGAATTTAAGGCGGTGCAGGATGAGCTAAACGCAAAGTTTACGTTCAATATTGTGATCGCTGGCGGCAGCGCTTATGCACCTTGTACGCAATACCTGCAAAAAATTGTCTTATTGAATAGAGGTGTTTTTGAAACCAACATCTATATCAATGAAAGCACGTTTAC
>DAOLFI010000018.1:0-13754 GCA_035326385.1 Niabella sp. | reverse complement strand
ATAAAGCAAAAAGAAAATCTCGAAGTAAAACTCAAAACCCTACAACACGATATTGAAAACCGGAAAGATGATGTGGTGGACTTCAAAATGATGGGCATAGACCATTTGTTTGTGGATGAAAGCCACCAATTTAAAAACCTCATTTTCAATACACGGCATTCAAGGGTTGCCGGATTGGGAAATATGGACGGAAGCCTAAAGGCTTTGAACCTACTCTTTGCCATTCGCACTATCCAAGACCGCATTGATGCGGATATGGGTGCTACTTTTCTTTCGGGTACAACCATCAGCAATTCACTGACAGAGCTGTACCTGCTGTTTAAATACCTACGCCCAAGAGCATTGGCAAAGCAAGGCATTCATTCTTTTGATGCGTGGGCGGCTATTTACGCCCGTAAGACTACCGATTATGAGTTTTCGGTGGCTAATAATATTGTGGCGAAAGAACGCTTCCGCTATTTTATCAAAGTACCGGAACTGGCTCAATTCTATTCCGAAATAACGGATTACCGTACGGCAAAAGATATTGGAATTGACCGCCCCGAAAAGAATGAGGTGTTATACAACATACCGCCAACTCCCGACCAGGAAGCATTTATCCAAAGTCTGATGCTGTTTGCCAAATCGGGCGATGCAACCTTATTGGGCAGAGAACCGCTTTCTCAACGGGAAGAAAAAGCAAAGATGCTTATCGCTACGGACTATGCCCGTAAAATGTCGTTGGATATGCGAATGGTAAGCGATATTTATGAAGACCACCCCGACAACAAGGCTTCTCATTGTGCCGCTAACATTGCGAAGTATTACCACCAATACAATGCTCAAAAAGGAACACAATTCGTTTTCTCCGATTTGGGTACTTACAAGCCGGGCGAATGGAATGTGTACTCTGAAATCAAACGCAAGCTCGTGGAAGACCACAGCATACCTCCACACGAAGTCCGGTTTATACAGGAAGCTAAGAATGATAAGCAGCGTAAGGAGCTTATCAGAGGAATGAACGAGGGCAAAATCCGTGTGCTGTTCGGCTCAACAAGTATGCTCGGCACTGGTGTAAACGCACAGAAAAGAGCCGTTGCCGTACACCATTTGGATACACCGTGGCGACCGAGCGACCTTGCCCAAAGGGATGGGCGGGCTATCCGAAAAGGCAATGAAATTGCAAAGCATTTTGCGGACAACAAAGTACAGGTAATTATCTATGCCGTAGAAAAATCACTGGACAGCTATAAGTTCAACCTGCTATTCAACAAACAGCTTTTTATTGACCAGCTAAAGAATAATAATCTCGGTAAGCGTACCATTGATGAGGGCAGTATGGACGAAAAATCGGGTATGAACTTCTCTGAATATGTGGCAATTCTTTCAGGAAATACCGACCTGCTGGATAAAGCCAAAATAGAAAAGCAGATTGCCGGACTGAAAAGCGAAAAGCAGGCTTACAATCGTTCTAAATACAGTGCCAAATATAAATTGGAAGACTATACAGCCGAACTTGACAAAGCCCAATCACGCTTCGACCGTATGAGCCTTGATTGGGGAAACTTAGAGCAACGATTACAAAAACGGCAGGACGGTACGGTTGTAAACGCTCTTGTGCTGGACGGTTTATCGCCGAATGCCGATGTAAAACAAACAGGTGCAAAACTTAACCAGCTTGCGGACAAAGCACGTACAGGAGGCGATTATGAAGAAATCGGCAGCCTGTATGGTTTTCAGCTATTGGTAAAAACCGAAGTTTCCCAAAAAGAGGGCGTGGATATTCGGGTAAACCGATTTTTTGTACAGGGAGAGGGAAATATCAAATACACGTTCAATAACGGTGTTATGGCAAAAGACCCCGAAACGGCATCAATGAATTTTTTAAGGGCTTTGGAAAAGCTGCCTGCCTATATTAAGAAGGAACAGGAGAATATTGCCGAGTTCCAAAAGGATTTGCCTGTGCTTCAGGAAGTGGTTAACGGTACGTGGTCTAAAGAAACCCGTTTAAGCGAACTTAAAACTGAACTGGCTGCCGTTGAACGAAAAATACAACTGTCAATTGAGCCGGCAAATCAAACAGAAGAGCCCACAAAGGAGGTTGAAAATCAAAAAGAACAGGAAGTACCAAAGGTTTTAACAAATATTAATATGTCAAAAAGTATTCAAACTCGTAGTATATTTTAAGATTTAAGAAAACTATTCTTTTTCCTCGTTTTCATCCATTTTTTTGATTAAGTTATCCCGAAGACTATCCAGGAATTTTGTTCTATTCATCTTTCGGCTTTTCAGCTCTAAGTAGGTGTGATAGAAATCGCCCAAACTAACATTAAATGCGCGTTCAAACGTTTTAGCAATGATTTTAATATCAGCATTACCATTATCAAAAATGCCCTGTGCATACAGTGCATAAATTAATTCGGTCAATGCTGTTTTACTACCCGTCCAATTCAAACTGGAAAAAATATTTGAAGTTTTTTTCTGACTAATACCCTGAAGCTGAGCTTCCAAATAGACCTGTATTAAATCATTGGCTATAATTTTGGCCGCTTTGTAATCGTGAGATGTAGAAAATCTATGATCGGTTTCAAAATAGATTGTATCCAAACTTAGCTTTAAATCGTGTTTACCACGAACAAACAATTTATCGTCAATAAAAGAATTATTGGTTCTATAGTATTTATAAAATTCAAGGTTGTTGTCAAAATACTTTTTAAGCTTTTTTAATTCTTCATTCAAATATTTTTTTAATGCCTTTGTATCATTAGGTTTTTTCATTTCTATCTTGTAGATAGCATTATGAAAGATAAGTTTTGCTACAATAGCTGGTTTTTGATATTTGAAAAAATGAATCTCGTCGTTAATATTCTTAAATCCATTTTTTAATACAAACTCTTTAATTTCAGATAGAGCATTTACGATAAGTTTTATTACCGCTTCAACACGTTGGATAGGACAATCAGCTTCAATTTCAAGATTCCGAATTTCGTTTTCTAGCTTGTTTAGTGTTTCTTCGTAAAATTTATGCATTAAACTATATTGAAATATTAATATTCGTTCTATATACTTTATAAATGATTTGTTTTAACAATCGTGTACTTCATTTCTCAGCTCATTTAATTTTCGGATAATCAAATAACTGAATTTCAAGTAAAATATAACTGTATTAACATTTTATTCATTATGATAAGATTGAATGTAAAAAACGTTATCTATTCAGTTATTAAAAACTATTGCTAATCGCATGCTTCTCTTCAAGCATTATTTCGAAAGAAAGAGCTATAAGGAATTATTAAAAAAAAAGTAACTTGAATAAGATAAAACCTTGCGAAAGCGGTGTTTCGCAAGGCTCAATTATTTGTAGCCGTTATTGCGGATATATTGGCTATTTATATTCTTTTAATGTTTCATTTTCATTCCATTCTTACCTGTTTTGCCCAGTGCAATCTTTAACGATTTTATCAAATCCTCCGCATTTCCAACTGCCCAATAATGTAAGAAAAATACGTGCGGCTTTTCCTGTACCATATGATTATGAACAGCAACCACTTCAATTCCATTTTCAATAAGCGCCTTAATCACCGGAGCTACTTCATCCTCTAACATAGCAAAATCTCCTGCGATTGCAGCCTTATCCTCTGTTCCTTGAATGGCAATCCAGGTATTATAACCAAAGAAAGTTGAGATTGGTATTCCATGCTCTGTAATAGGTGCATCCGGGCGACCGATAGTATATTTGTAAACACCATTATTCATCTCTCCTGTGATACCCAAGATAGCGTCCAGTTTTTTGGTGTCAATCGTGTTTTCAACCTTTCTCCCTGCAAAAGCACCTTTCAATGGGTCTGCACCTCGCATTTCTTTAACTTTATTCAATACTGCTTTTGCTTTCATTGCCATCTGCTCAGCTGGACCACTTCCTCCGATATGCATATACATGACGTTAGGATGATTTCTAACGAAATGATTATGTATCGCTGTAATGGTAAGTCCCTGTTTTATCACTTCGAACTGCACTTGTTTCAGATCAGTTTCTGTAATTACGATATCACCCATGATCATTGCGCCATCGCTAGTTGGTGTAAATGCTATCCACGTACCCAAACCCATTGGTGGTATGATCTTAAAACCATCTACCTCTATATCCAAATCATTCTGAGGCACCGTTATTTTAAACTCACCATTTTTCTCGACGCCTTTCATTTCCAAAATGGCCTCTATTTTTGCAACATCCATTTTTTTTGCTGAGACGCTATGCATCATTTTAACTTGCCCCTTTTTCTGTGCATAAATAGAATTGCTACAAGCAAGAGTAATAATTGTTGAAAATGCGACCAACTTAAGAATACTGATTGTCTTTTTCATAACTTTAATTTATTTAAGATTTATACTACTATTTTTTAATTAACGCAATTATCCGCGTATCTGTTTTCAGCTCTTCCGTTCCTTTCGACACCAAAGTATCTCCTTTTTGGACATCACCAAAAATTTCAGTTCTATCTCCCATATTAAATCCAGAACGAATATCGATCCAACGCGTTATTCCATTTGAAACTTTAATTACAAACTTTTTCTCCAAGGTAGTAACCACCGCTGATGCCGGAACTACCATCCCTTCCTCTTGCCTTAAAAAAAATAACTTTGCATCCGCATAACTGCCTGGTTTTAATTTATTATCCGTATTGGCAATTTCAAATTCCCAAATCTCGCTTCGGCTATCGTGATCTATTCGTCCGGCCTTCCGTACCAGTTTTGCCTCAAATTTCTTATCAGGCAATGACCTTGTAGATACTTCAGCAACACCATTAGATAAAATAGCATCCGTGTATATTTCTGGAACTGAAACCTGCAATCGCAAAACACTATTATCTGATATTTCAAATAACGGTTTGTCATTTGGAGACCCTACAAAAGAACCTGTTACAATATTTCTTTTTGTAACAACACCACTATATGGAGCAACAATAGCAAGATAATTGCCAATTTGTTTAGCCGATGCAACAGATGACTGATTGGCCTTATATTCAAGGCTATCAGCCATCATTTGATTTTTCACACGCTGCAACTCTCCAGTAGCAATCACACCATCAGTTCGAGAAGCTGTGTAGATGCGTTCATAATAATCTTTACTGGATAAATAACGAGCGCGTGATTCGTTTGCTTTATCATTCAACTCTTGGATGCGAGTATTTAACTCCGGTGCCTCAATTAACGCCAAAACCTGTCCCTTGCTAACCCTAGAACCAATATCCACCAACATTCTACGTACATACCCCGGTACCTTTGCCCTTATTTGGGCATCTTCTCGTGGAAGCAACTCCGCAGGAAGAACAAGCGTTTTTTTAACCGTATCGGTTTCAATTGTAAATACATTGACCGAGTCAATTTTATTTTCGATAGGATCACTGTTTTTTTCCTGACTATTTTGAGTGCAGGCAGCAACGAATAGCAGAAGTGATACACTCGCAACTGCATTAATTATCGGTAATTTATGTTTAAATATTCTTTTCATAATATTGAGAGTTTGTATCGTTTGGATCAAGTGATACGGATATTTGCTTCTTTTTTCTTAACATTTCATAAACTAATGGGACCAGCCAAAGACTAATTACTGTACTAAATAACAATCCTCCTATCACCGCAATGCCCAATGGAGCAGTTTGTTGCCCGCTTTCACCCAGACCAAGAGACATCGGTATCATTCCGGCAATCATTGCTGTACTTGTCATAATAATAGGGCGAAACCGGCTAAGTGCCGCCTGCACACCAATCAAATTATTATCTACCTGATTTTTTCGGATACTTTCAGCACTTGCTACAATCAAAATGGAATTTGATACCGCAACTCCAACAGCCATTATACAACCCATAAATGACTGAATATTTATAGTATTGCCTGTAAGCCACAGCAGCAGCATAGAACCTGCCAACACACCAGGAAGAACAGATAATACCGAAAGACTTAACCGTAGGGATTGAAAATAAGCAGTCAACATCAGACCTATTACAATTATCGCCAGTAAAAGCCCGTTAGACAGTTCACTTGTTGTTTGATAAAGCATTTCCGATTGTCCTCGTAAATATACCTTAACACCATGAGGCTGTTCACCCAATTTCTGTATTGCCCTGTTAATATCCTTCACTGCACTACCAAGATCTTTTTTGTGAATATTGGCCGTAAGCGTGATAAACCGCTGTTGATTGATACGGTCATATTCACCTATAGTATTCCCTGTTTTCCAGTCAGCCACATCCCGCAGGTAAACCGTATTGTCTCCAGCTTTTCCGACAGGTATCTGATTTACCTGTTCCGGATTGTTCATTACAAACTGTGGATATTCGACCTGCACCTGATAGGCATTTCCAGAAGCTTTATCCAACCAATACACCGGCTGCGTATAACGGCTGGAAGAAGTACCTTCTGCAACAGACCTCCCGGCCTGATCGACTGTCAGCCCCATTTGACCTAATCGAATACGATCATAATTGATTTGCATCGTTGGGTAGTCCAGTGGTTGCGCCAACTGCAAGTCACGCAGATAAGGAATAGAGCCGAGAGATTTTTTTAATCGATCAGCCAGTTCTCTACTCTGTGTCAGATTTTTTCCCTGAACCACAATCTCAACAGGGTTACTGGCGCCCATACTCATGACCTGATCCACCAAATCCGCAGGTTCAAACGACAATTGAGCACCAGGTATGCTTTTTGCAACCGACCCACGTAATCGTTCTTTCAAATTTTCGATTTCTACACCAGAACCCTTTTTCAAATTCACTTTTATAACAGCTTCATGAGGACCACTCGTGTATAAAAAGATAGGGTTAATCGCAAATGTAGGTGGTTGCAATCCCACAAATGACGAAGTAATAGCTACATTATCTTTTCCTGCCTCATTGGCTAATAATTGCAAAGTTTTTTTAGTTGCTTCCTCTGTACGTTCTATCCGTGTACCAGTAGGCATTCGCAACCTCAACTGAAGCTGTCCTGCATCAACCTTAGGGAAGATTTCCGACCCAGCCTGCCTATACCCAACGAAAGCTGCCAGCAGTAGAAGCACTAGCACAATGGGAACAGCCAATTTGCGGATTGGAAATGCTCTCTGAATTGTCTTGGATAGACTTTCTTTCAGTTTATCCAACCGTGGCTCACTATGCTGTTTGTAAGTAGCTTTTAACATCCAGTTAGATAACACAGGAACCAGCGTTTGCGACAAAAGGAAAGACGCAATCATTGCAAAGCCCACAGCCAGTGAAAGTGGAAGAAACATTGAACGCGGTACGCCGGTCATCAGTACCGATGGTACGAATACAGCTAAAATGCTCAATAAAATTAATATTTTTGGAGTAGCTATTTCTTTACACGCATCCCATATTGCTCTCGATTTCGATTTCCCTAATTCCAAATGATGGTGTATATTTTCAATGGTCACCGTGGATTCATCCACCAATATCCCAACAGCCAGAGCAAGTCCTCCCAAAGTCATAATGTTAATAGTCTGTCCTGTAAGATAAAGACACATTACCGATGTTAACAATGCCAATGGAATAGTAATAATGACAATAATGGCACTACGCAGATCACGCAAGAAAAGTAACACCATCAATCCCGTTAACAATGCCCCCAGAGCTCCTTCAACGAGCAGGCTTTTTAACGAGTTCACAACATATCCAGACTGATCAAATTCATAGGATACCTTTATATCATCGGGGATAGCCGACTGCATATCAGGCAGAGCTTTTTTAATAGCTTGAACCACATCCCATGTAGAGGCATCCGCTCTCTTAGTGACCGGAATATACACAGAACGCTTACCATTGATCAACGCATAGCCCGTTGCAACATCAGCACCATTATCAACAGAAGCGACATCTCTTACCAGTACAGAAGTACCATCAACGGTTTTAACCGTAACATTTTCAAGCTCTTTAAAATTATCGACAACACTATTGGTTGCCGTAATTACAGCCTTATCTGATGTACGCATTGTTCCTGCTGGGAGTATGGAATTATTTTTCGCAATTGCAACGGCTATTTCGTCGGGAGTCAGGTTATAACTTCTTACCCTTTCAGGATCCGCTTTGATAACAATTGTTCGTTGATTCCCTCCAAATGGTGGCGGAGCCGATACCCCTTGTAAAGCCGCAAACATAGGGCGAACCTTAAATAAAGCCAGATCCTGAATCTCATTTAGCGACTTGGTTTCACTCCTGAATACCAGCTGTCCTACAGGAACAGATCCTGCATCATACCGCATAACAAACGGGGGCAATGTACCAGGAGGCATAAAGGACCGCGATCTGTTCACATAAGAAATGACCTCAGCCATCGCATTAGCCATATTCGTTCCTTCGTAAAACTGTAATTTAATTAAACTCAATCCTTGAATGGATTTACTTTCTACAGCCTTTATTCCCGTGATGTACAAGAAGTGATACTCGTAGTACGATGTGACATACCCTTCCATTTGCTGAGGTGATAATCCGCCATAAGTTTGAGCAACATAAATAGTAGGTGCATTTACCGCTGGAAAGATGTCAACTGGTGTCTTCTTGATGGAAAGTATAGAAAAAATCACGATCCCAACGACCAACACCATAATCGCAATAGGCTTGCGAAGTGCCAGTTGAATTAGTTTTATCATATCCCTTATTTCATTTCATTTAAAAAAATATTCAGATCCCCTTTTACTGCAGCTTCCAGCAACTGAGCTTTCCACGTATCCCAATAAGCTTGTTTAACATCAAGTTCAGATTTAAGTAAGGTATATTGCGCCTGTATCAGATCCGAAAAATTCACCAAACCAGTATTATACCTGATCTGCATAGCATTGAAAGCCGTCTGTGCAGACTTTAGCTGTTCTTTTGTTTCGGACACCACTTGAAGGCTATGATCAAGCGTAGTATTAGCAATCTGTTGCTGAGCGAAGAGTTGAGATCGTTCATTCTGTAAATGTTCTTCAGCACCCTTTGATAAGGAGGATTGTTGTGCTAATTGCCGTTTGGCTTCACCGTGCTTCATGATCGGAAAAATGAGTTGCACCCCTACACTGTAATTATATCGGTTAAGATTCAATCCGTCCCAGGTATTTAAACTACCATCGGGCTGAAAACCAGAGCCTCTGGCAAAACCCGCTCCCCAGACATTTATTTTAGGTAGGTATGATTTTTTTAGCTGCTGTTCCTTTGACTGGCTTAATTCAAATTGGCTTTGCGAATACCTAATAATTGGATGCAAATCAAGATTACTTTCTGTCAATAGCTTACTTGAAGGAAGTGTCGCCAAAAAAGTAGAATCCCGAGGAACAGGCAGATTCTCGATCACAATTAAACGAGCCAGATTCCATTGCAAAATCTCCAACTGTTTATGCGAATTAATATATTCCACTTTTGCTTTTGATAATTCAGACTGAAACAATTCAGTATCGACACCAGCTTTTATCCCGCTACTAGTCAATACGCGACTTTGTTTTAGATTAGCTTCTACACGCTTGATATTCTGTTGATGGATATGCAGATTAGCATTGGCCAACAGGATATCCAGATAACTACTAATGATATTGATTGAATGCTGAAAACGTTCTTTTTGTAATAAAGATTTCTGAACACTAGCCTCTGCAACAGCGATATTTATACGGGCATCTCTTTCACCAAATGTAACCGCCTGCCAATTCAACAATAATCCTGCTGCACTTCCTGTGCCCGGTTCAAATTTATTCTCGGTGGAAGGAGGACCAGAGATAGGCAGTAGCCCGTTTGGATTAAAAACACCAATCAGGTTATTGGCAGTAGAAATCCCTGCCTGATAACTGGCATCAAGAGTCGGGAGCCTGCTGTATTTTACAACATCTACATGCCTTTCTGCCGCTATTGCGTCAAACGTTCTGGCTCGGAGAAGATGATAATTCTGATTGCCCAAAACGATAACATCGTTCAGACTTAGTAAAGTATCCTGCTGCGCCGAAGCCTGGGTTACAGAAATCGCCAGTATAAAAATTGGCAGACATTTCTTTTTAAAAATAGTGTGCAACATAATATTTATCAGCTATTGATAATTTTGATTATGTAGCAAAGCTATAATGTGATTTTGGAGATATTTTGGAGAAACAATCAGCTAAAGCAAATTTCTACGCTATGCCAGCCATTTTTATAATTGTATGCAATAGTGTAACCATACAGTTGGCAGATTTGCTTTACCAAAGCCAATCCTAAACCCGTGGTATTTTTTTGATAAGTGTTCTTCCGGAAGCGTTCGAATAAGACTTCTGGATCTACGAGAAGAGGATTCCCCGTGTTCTCTATTTTTACCTTATTGCCTTGTATGTTAATACTTACTTCTTTCTTGTCATTATTATGTACGATAGCATTATTGATGATATTTGAAATAAGAATTTCGATCAATGTTCGATTAGCGGTAACCATAATTGGATCAATAACTGTACTTGTCATATTAGGACAGTCATCTATGTATGTTGCACAGTTTTCTGATATTTCCTGAACAACGTCATTTACATTTATACTTTCAGTCTCGGGAAATTGATTATTCTCAATCTTGGCAAGTAATAGCAAGGTCTTGTTCATTTCACTCAACCGATTTGTCGCATTTGTTATATCACCTAGCAATAGCGCTTCCTTCTCATCAATATTTGGATGATTAATAAGCAATTCAAGCTTAGCCCGGATAATAGCAAGTGGAGTCTGGCTTTCATGCGAAGCATTTTCAACAAATTGCTTCTGATTACGGTAGGCCGTATTTACATTTTCAACCAGTTTATTGAGTGACTCATTAAGCCTGTCAAATTCAGTAGTTCCGGTTAACGTAGGTAGTTTCAACTCATTGTTCCTGTTAAGATCAAACTTTTCAGCTGCATTTATACTTGAAAAGAAAGGCTGCCAAAGCCTAACGGAGCTTTTTCGGCTTACAATGACAATTGTAATCAACAAAACCAAGAGAATAATAGCTTCGGAAACAAATACCTTGGCAATAAGATGAGCTGTCTCGGTTGCCGAAATGTAGGTCGAGACAAGATAAGAACCATTTTTCCATTGATATTCTTTTGTCAATACCTTAAAAGGAAGTTGCTTTCCTTCCATTTCATAGAATAGAACGGTATCTTTCGGGATATTTAACACAACCTCACTTGATGTATTTTTCTCTTCAATGCTATATTCACCGGTTATGTGTCGCTCCAAACTTCCTGATGTAGCTATAAAACTGTTCCATACATTTTGTTGTTTTAACAAAAGATACTTCTCCTCAGCGTGGTGAGCATGTCCTTTCAACACAAAATAGAATATGGACGAACTGATGATCAGGATAAGTGGAAGCCAAATCAGCAGTGATTTGGTATGGCGTTGTAAAAGTGGGTTACTCATAACGAAATCTTATATCCTAATCCATAAACTGTCTGTATCAATTCATCACAGCCACTTTCTTTCAACTTACGTTTTAGGTTTTTTATTTGAGAGTAAACAAAATCAAACGACGGCATATTATCTGTGCGATCCCCATACAAATGCTCAGCTATAGCCTGTCTGCTAACCACCCGGTTAGCGTTATTGAGCAGATAAGCAAGTAAATCAAATTCACTTCTGGTAAACTGAAGTTCTTCCCCACGACAGGTAATTTGTCTATTTAAAAGATTAAGCTGCAAACTACCGACCTCAAGTACTGGAGTGCCTTGATTATATTTTCTGCGGATCAAGGCCTTTACCCTTGCATTTAGTTCCGACAAATGAAAAGGCTTGGTGACATAATCATCTGCGCCCAACAATAACCCTTCAACTTTGTCATCTAAAGAATTACGAGCTGAAATGATAATGACACCATCTTGCTTTTTATTCTCTCTAATATGTTTTAATAGCTTTAATCCGTTTCCATCAGGCAGGTTGATATCAAGGATAATACAATCATAATCAAAAGACTCCACTCTTTCGATCCCTTCATAAAACGTCATAACTCCCTCACAGCGGAAATCTTCCTGCTTGAAATACTCCAAAATGCTTTGCAACAAATCGGATTCATCTTCGATTACCAATAGCCTCATTTGATTTGATTTGTACAAATTTAAGCAACAATTTTGGAGAGAATTTGGATACAAGGATTAAACTCACTTAGAACCAGCTTTTAAAAAACAATCCCAATAATGCTGCTCCTAAAATTATAACAGGTTCAGGTAATTTTTTAAACCGTATCAATAGAAAAACGGTTAACAATGCGAGGATTATAGAAAATAGGTCTTTAAGTTGTCTTTCACCTAACACTATTACTGCTCCCGCTATAGCTCCAATTGCCGCTACTGTAACTCCATCTATAAAAGACTTTATTCCCTGATGTTTGCCGTATTTTTTAAAATAAGGTGCTGGTAATACCGTAAATAGATAACAAGGTAAGAAAGTAGCCAGTGCTGCTATGCAGGCTCCTTTAAAGCCAGCAGTTAGATAGCCGATAAAGCCGACTGTAATAACTACGGGACCTGGGCTTATCATTGCTACAGCAACAGCATCCATAAATTGACTATCGTTGAGCCACTGATGCTCTTTTACAACACCTCCATATAAAAAAGGAACAATTGCCAAGCCACTCCCAAAAACAAAAGCACCGGCTTTCAGAAAAAATAATCCCATGGTGGTTAGCTGACTATTGGCAGCGAATGTACTACCGGCAGCTTGTAAGAATACCGGCGTAAAGAAAGCTTTTGTTGTTGAATTGAAAGATTTAGGCGGAACTTTTACTAACCAAACAATAACTCCTGAAGCTAGCATCAACCAGATATTTTCTTCCTCACGTATAAAAGTAACTATCCCTGATATTGTAAAAATCCCCCACATCAGCCAATCTTTTTTTACGGTCTTGGTAACTAACTTATAGCTACTCATTGCAATGATGCCAATGACAGATGAGCCAACCCCCCAAAAAACAGCCTGCATCCAGGGCAAGCCATCGGATTGTACATAAAAATATCCCAATAAACTAACCATCAGAAAAGAGGGCAATACAAAAGCCAGCCCAGCAAGTGTCGCTCCTAACAACCTATAATGAACGTATCCCATATAAATACCAAGTTGCGCAGCTAACGGTCCGGGAGCCAATTGTGCCAGAGCCATTCCTTCCTTATAATCGTCTTCTGAAATCCATCCTCGTTTTTCCACCAGATCACGATGCATATATTCAACCAAAGCAGCTGGCCCGCCAAAACCGATTGTTCCCAATTTGATGAAATATGCTACTATCTGATACAGTGAATAAACAGGTTTTGTGTCTGTTTCACTTTTTTCCATTATTATATTATCCTCTAGCATTCCAATTATGTTTTTCCTCTTGTACATATTTTGCCCAACTATAAAGAGCATCGTAAATTTTCATCCCTATTTTCAGCATCTCATAATCATCTAAATAGTTATAGGACAATCCCGCCGATATAGCCCATAAGCCTGCTGCCTGCGGTGCCAAACCAAAGCTGTCTGTATCAGCAGCCCTTACAATCAGTGCCATTTGAAGTAAACAAGGGTCTGTGAGCTTGTGCTTTTTAATAATGTAATCGAATGTACAATAAATCCCTTCGTGGGAATATTCAGCTCCCGGGATATCGTAGGGAATTGCTTCTAATTCATGAGCCTTAATAAACACCTGTTGTTTAGGGACGTATAGAAATTCCGCTCCGTTATCGACAAACCGGTTGATCAGCCAAGGACAGGCTATTCGGTCTATTTTCGGGCGTTCGCGAGTGATCCATTTCATGACACATAATATTTTCATGCAATATTACAGTGCCTGA
>DAOLFI010000710.1:0-2719 GCA_035326385.1 Niabella sp. | reverse complement strand
CCGCCACCACCAAAACCACCGCCGCCAAAACCACCGAATCCACCCCCGCCGCCGGACCAGCCACCACCACTGCCGCCGCCTTTTAGCCAGCCTCCGGGAAGAATTACCGGGCCGCTCCAGTCATCGCGATAGCCCCGGCGCGACACATATCCGCCCCCACCGCCCCCTTTCCGGCTGATGATCGCAATAATGATAAAAAGCACAAAGGCTGCAAATAGTAAACCCAATATGCTGCCACCGCCACTGCCTTTGTGATAGCCGTCAGGAGCTGTGTATCTCCCCGCAGCAGCTTCCATAATATCTGTAGTGGCTTTATCAAGACCCCGATAGTTATTTCCCTCCCTGAAATTGGGCAATAGTGAGTTTTGTACGATCTGGTCTGCGATCAGATCTGTTACCGCCCCTTCCAACCCATAACCCGTAGCTATAAATACGCCCCGCTGACCGCCTTTCTCCCCGGTATTCACGAGTATCACTACGCCGTTGCTGAATTGCTTCTGACCACCCACACCCCATTTTCTGCCTAACGCTATAGCATACTCATCGCGTGAGTATCCTTTGAGATCATCAACAATAACAACAGCAATCTGGTTAGAAGTGCTATCGTCATAGGTTACCAGCTTATCTTCCAAAGCCTGCACCTGCTCATGTGTTAAGAAATGGCCTGTAAAGTCATTGACCAGCCTGGGAGGATTGGGCACAGCCGGCAGAACACTCTCAATCTGAGCTTTCGCAAAAACTGAGATGAATAATAATATGAGTAAAAGATTTTTTTTCATTGATGCCTTATATGAGAGGCTAAAGCGGGTATCCTTAATTATTTTCCAAATACAATATCATCCGGGAGCTCATTATGATCCGTAACCCTGTCATAAGGAAAAAAGGTGTGCAATCCCTCTCCTATTTCATATACACATTTACAAATACCCGCTGCGAAATGCTCCCTGTTAAACTCCTGCAAAACATGGCTCACCAGCTCATACCAATACGCTTTACCGGTTTTGTTGTAAATACCTTCATCACCAAAAACAGCCAGCTGGTGATCTTTATAGGCAATGTATAACAAAACAGCATTCCGCTCTTTTGTCTGTTCCATTTTCAAACCAAAGAAGATCTCGGAAGCCCTGTCAACAGGATCTACGTACTTACAATGACTCTCCATGTAAATACGTATTTCACCGCTGGTACGCTTTTCAGCGTTCCTGATCGCTTCTACAACCTGTTTCTTTTCTTCGTCCGTAAGAAACTGAAATGGTTTTTTATTGAAGAGTGAAAATCCCAATTGACTTAAAATTTTATTTCTACATTCCGTTCGGCCCCTTCAGCAGCTGTAAAGCCTTGTTTTGCATCAAAGCCAAATATACCGGCTACCATATTTTTAGGAAAACTGCGGACGGCCTGATTATAATCTTTAATAGCCCCGTTAAAATCGGCCCGGGCTACTTTTATCCTTCTTTCATTGCCTTCCAGCTGTACCTGCAATCCCCTGAAAGCTTCTGTTCCTTTTAATACCGGGTATTTTTCTACCACTGCAATCAGGCGATTGGAGGCTGCGGCCAGCGTGTCCTGAAGGCCGGACTGTTTCCTGTAGCCCTCTGCACTGATCTCAGATGAAGTAACAGACATGGCTTTGCTCCTGGCCTCAGCAATTTTTGTGAGCGTTTCCTGTTCAAACCCGGCCATCCCTTTTACTGTATTAACAAGGTTGGGTGTAAGATCAAGCCTGCGTTGATAAGTATTCTGAACCTCTGCCCAAGCCTGCACCATTTTTTCTTCTTTTTTTACTAAAGAATTATAGGCAACTATTACATACAGGCCCAGCAAAACAAAGAACAGGCCTATAAGATATCCCGAAAACCGCTTCTGCATAATGGCTATTATTAAAATTCAACCTTAGGCGCTGTTTCAGCCCCGGGATCAGCCTTAAATGGTTCCTTGGCTTTGAAACCAAACATACCGCCTAAAATATTCATTGGGAAAGACCTCACTTTGGTATTGTAGCTGTTTACAGCACTGTTGTAACTATTGCGCGAAGCACGGATTTCGTTTTCTATACTTTCCAGCTGATTCTGTAATTGCAAAAAGTTCTGATTGGCTTTTAAATCAGGATAGCTTTCCACTACTGCCAGCAAACGGCTCAATGCGCTGCTTACTTCTCCCTGGGCAGCCTGAAACCTGTTTATATTTTCCGGCGTAAGCTGATCTGCCGAAATATTTACCGAGGTAGCTTTAGAACGGGCTTCAATAACTTTGGTTAAAGTTTCCTGTTCAAATTTTGCGGCGCCTTTTACGGTATTAACCAGGTTGCCTACAAGGTCGTTACGCCTTTGATAGTCGCTCTGAACATTGGCCCAGGCATTTTTCACTACCTCATCTTCTGCAACAAGGCTATTATAACCTTTGCAGCCCATAAAGCCAACAATAATCAGTGCTATCAGCACAATTAGTCCTATTCCTTTCATTTTATATCGTTTTTAGGTTTATTAAACAAATTTAACTGAATTAGTGATCGAAAAGGAAAACTCCTATTACCTATTCGGCGAAGCACATCAATCCATCGGTAAAATACTCCAACGAAAAAATCAGAGAAATATTATTATGTAAAATACATAAATATAAAGTAAATTAGTACTGTAAAAGTCAGCCTGCTATATTTTAGCATCCCCTTTAAGCACGATACTGAGAAGAATGGAGAGTTTATTGATCACAATTAAAACTT
>DAOLFI010000709.1:0-2719 GCA_035326385.1 Niabella sp. | reverse complement strand
AGTATATAATTACTTAAATAATGATAAAAAAAATTTTTTTTATAGCAGTAGCACGGTTTGCAGCAGTGCCCGAAAAACCAAAAAAAGTAGTGAATTTTAAAACAGAGCTAAACCGCCTGTATCATATTAATGGATTACCTGCATATATAGAAGGTACCCGTGTAAAGCAAATTTCTTCGTATGACCGTACCGGTGGCAATGATGACGGCTTCAGTGGCAAATACTCGTTTATAAAAAAAGAGAAAGATGGTCTTGTCCTGCTGGATGTACAGGGCAGTGGCGTTATTGAGCGGATATGGACACCCACGCCTACAGATGATATCCTTGATTTTTATTTTGACGGAAGCTCAAAGCCCGGCCTGTCTCTGAAGTTCAGCGATCTGTTCTCAGGAAAGCAGGAGCCGTTCCTCAAGCCATTGGTAGATGCCTATATGGTAGGTGGTTATTACAGTTATGTTCCCATTCCATACGCTAAAAGCTGCAAAATAGTTTTTCGCGGAGAAAAGATCATGTTTCATCAGATACAGTACCGGGAGTATGATCAATCCTATAAAGTAGAATCATTCAACACTGTAAAATCTGCACAGCAAAAGAATCTCTTACGCAAAGTAACCGACTTGTGGAGCAACGAGAACAGGACCATTGAGAATTTTAAATATTCCGGTATTAAAACAATAGAAAGCGATATTGAATTATTGCCTGGTAACTCAAAGACAATTGCCCGCATCTCTTCTGGCGGCAGGATAACCGGTATTGAGCTAAACTCTTCAAAGATTTTTAGCGGCCTGCATAAACAGGCAGATATAAAAATAACCTGGGATAATGAAGCTGTCCCTGCTGTATATATTCCTGTAGCCGACTTTTTCGGTTTTGCATTTGGACAACGGGCCATGGAGAGCTTGCTTATGGGTGCCACCAACGGAAAATTATACTGCTATATTCCTATGCCCTTTGATAAAAGCGCAAATATAGAACTGGTGTACAGGAAGGCAGATGGTATACCGCAGGAACCGTTACGCCTGAAAACGCTTGTTTACTATACGGGCCAGAAGCGCATGGCAAACGAAGGAAGATTTTATGCAAAATGGAATAATGATGAGCCGGCTAACGGGCAATCACATATTTTCCTGGAAGGAGAGGGGAAAGGCCATTATATAGGTACTTTGCTGCAGTCTCAGGGCAGGGATTATAATAATTTTACCGAGTTCTTCGAGGGAGATGACCAAACCTATGTTGATGGAGAACTGAGACTGCATGGAACGGGCAGTGAAGACTATTTCAATGGAGGCTGGTATGCGCAGCCCGGTGGTTGGGTAGAAAAGCTGGGCGCCGCTTTAAGCGGTTGTCTGGACTATACGCTTCCCTTAAGCAGAACGGGCGGCTACCGTTTTTTCCTTAGCGATAAAATGCCTTTTTCAAGTAGTATCAAACATACCATTGAGCATGGCCCTGTGAATAATCGTCCTGTGAGCTATACTTCTGTGGCTATGTATTATGCCGATAAGGCAATTGCTGTTAGTGAAGCGCCTTCCAATAAGCTGACGAAAGTTTCTATACCTGATACGGTTACTTTTTATACCGGCTTTTTAAAACATCTTACCTATAACGGGGATATAGATTTTAAGGATGGGAATGCTGTCGTAAAAGATAAGGCGTATGCAAACGTAGCTGTCAATGTGAGCGAGGTGCCTCCCGGAAAATATCAGCTGTACCTGAACAAAGTAGATGCTGGTGTTGATAAAATAGATATTCGTATGGCGGATGTAACAAAAATATACGATTGGCGTACCGTTGAATTACAGCGGGGTAAAAAAGAGGCGGCCATCTATTTGGGAGAGGTTGAAATTGCCGGTAACACAGTACCGTTAGTACCTGTAAATATCATGTTCAGGTCTGCTAAAGCGCCCGGCCTTGTTTTCAACCGCATCATATTAATAAAAAAATGAGAGGACTATTAACCAGGATAAGCAGCCTTTTGCTGATGCCGCTTTTACTGCATGCCTGTGCTGCAAAAATGCACCTGGCCGGTGAAATTGAATTAAGCAATGTAAAAAAAATTGCCCGGGTTACAGGGAAAGCATTGGAGGGAGAGAACCTTCCCAATCCTAATAATACCAGTGAAAAATATGATGTGGGAGGAACAGACCTGGGTATTATGTGGGATATGGGCAAAAATAAGATCGGCATTTTTTTCGGTGATACAAACGGAAAGGATTTTAAACCCCAGAAGGGTGGTGGTAATGGCAGTAACTGGCGTTCGAATGTACTGGGTTTTTCGGGTGATAATGAGCTTGAGGATGGGCTTACACTGGATAGTATGAGCCTGGATGAGCAGGGCCGGGCCCGCGAAATATGTGCCGGGGCTGCAGCAAACCCCGTTCCGTCTGACTATTACACTTCTATTCCTACGGGAGCCGTTCATGCCGGAGGTGCTGACTATGTGCATTACATGAATATTTATAAATGGGAAGCACCCAAAGGCCGGTGGCTCACTCATTTTTCATCCCTGTATGCCTCTTACGATGGTGGCGCTAACTGGGTTAGAGAAGCTGATGTAACTTTTAAGGCTGATAGCAAATTCTCACAGGTTTGTTACGCCAAAAAGGATGGCTATGTTTATATGCTAGGCACGCTTTCGGGCAGGGGTAGCGGCGCCTGGCTGGCCCGTTTCAGGGAAAAAGATATTTTGAACCTGGCAAATTATGAATACTGGAATGGT
>DAOLFI010000708.1:0-2729 GCA_035326385.1 Niabella sp. | reverse complement strand
AGAAACTGGATGAAATTATCAAGCGTGTTGCAGATATTCATGGTGTTGACGTAAATGTTTATAATATTAAAGGAAGGCTGATAGCGAGCAGCCAGCCGGATGTGTACCAAAGAGGGATTTTAAGCAAGCAGATAGATCCACGGGCCTATTATTATCTGTTAAGGCTCCGGCACATTGAGCATACACAAAAAGAAAAGGTAGCCGAGCTGAAGTATACCAGTATGTACGCACCGCTGCGCAATGAGCAGGGGTCGCTTTATGGCTACTTAAGCATACCTTATTTTATTTCGGAGCAGGTGCTCAACCAGGAAATATCAAGGTTTTTAATCACGCTCATTAATCTGAACGCCTTTATATTCTTAATTACCTGCCTTGTAGCTTTGCTTATTACCAACCGTATTACGCACTCTTTTGCAATCATAAGGGATAAGCTGATGGGAGTAAATCTGTCCAAACACAATGAAATGATTGTATGGGACAGGAATGACGAGATAGGCAGCCTGGTATCTGAATACAATAAAATGGTTACCAAGCTCCAGGTAAGTGCCGATGCACTGGCAAAATCTGAAAGACAGGAAGCCTGGAGGGAAATGGCCAGACAGGTAGCTCATGAAATTAAAAACCCGCTCACTCCCATGAAGCTGAGCCTCCAGTACCTGCAAAAATCTATAGATAATAATAGCCCCAACGTTCAGCAGCTCACCGTAAATGTATCCAAAACCATTGTGGAGCAAATAGATCACCTGTCAAAAATAGCTTCCGACTTTTCCCAGTTTGCCAATATCAACCAGGTAGTTACCGAGATCTTTGATCTGCATGAGGTTATTCAACCGCTGGTGGTTATTTACAGCAAGAATCCCGATGTTAATTTTATATGGAGCCCGCTGCCTCATCCCATACCCGTTTTTGCTGATAAAACAAAGATGAACCGCGTATTTACCAACCTTTTCGGTAATGCTATTGAAGCTGCAAGGCCCGATATTAATGGCATAATAGAAGTGTACGAAAAGATAGAAGGTAAAAAAATTTATGTAAGTATAAGCGATAATGGGGTAGGTATTGAAGATGCCATGAAAGACAAAATATTTACGCCCAATTTTACTACCAAAAGTTCAGGAACTGGGCTTGGGTTGGCAATGTGTAAAACCATTATTGAACAGGCCGGGGGTGATATATATTTTGAAACATCTGTAACCACGGGTACTACTTTTCATATTGAGCTGCCCCTTGTTGATGATGTAAGCTGATTTTGAAAGACGCCGGCCGGGTGCATAGGGGAACACAGGAAAGCTCAGCTTCCTTGCTGCTGTTGGACTTTAGGTTTATTATATACAGGCAACCCTGCCAGGCTCAATCCGCCCATAACCAATACTACTATTACCTGCAGCAGCCAAAGCAGCCAGCCCAAAGCCAGTCCCACACCTGTATTTAAGTCATAGAGAACCATTGTTTTTTGTACCAGGAAAGCATAAGTTCCTATACCCCCGGGCGTGGCAGCCATGGCAAGGCTACCTGCACATAAAACAGTAAGGGCTTCTTTAATGCCATAATGCCGGGTTTCTTCCAGCATTAAAAAGCCTGCATAAACGCTGGCCGTATATAAAGCCCAGATGGCTATGCTTAAAAGTACAAATTCCCGGCGCCTGTTTAATGATCTGATAGCAATAAAACCCTGCCATACATGCAGGGCTATTTTTTTAAACAAGGTAAGCAGGTCGGCAAATTTCTTTTTGATGATTAACAACCAAAGAACTGTTATTATAATAAAAGCAACTATGCCAAGTGCCAGGTAAAGCAAAAGATTAGACTCTTTACCATCTTGCCGGACCGGGAAAAAAGTAGTAAGGATG
This sequence comes from Niabella sp., assembly GCA_035326385.1. GTDB lineage: Bacteria > Bacteroidota > Bacteroidia > Chitinophagales > Chitinophagaceae > Niabella. The sequence continues at coordinate 879 of DAOLFI010000708.1, read as the reverse complement.
GTTTGATACAGGTTTGGCTGTAGTAATAACACTACTATGAATACTGCAAGCAGGGTAATGGTATCTACCAATCGTTCCAGGATAACCGTGCCTACCAGTTTATCAAGGGGTATTTTCTCGTATTTGGTAAGCGTGGTGCACCGCAATACTTCTCCTAACCGGGGTACCGCCTGGTTAGCCAGGTAGCCTACCATCACCGCAAAAAATGTATTGAGCTTTGAAGGAGAATAACCCAAAGGCTGAATAATAAGCCTCCAGCGTATGGCGCGAAGCCAATGGCTTAAAACTGAAATAGCAATCCCGGGTAAGATCAGCCAGAAGTTTCCTTTGCCCATTGCCCGGGAAATATGAAGCTTATCATCAGGCGTAAGCCCCTTTAATGACCAACCTATTAAAAAGATACCTAATCCCAAAAAAAAAGCATATTGGAATATGGTAGTTAGTTTTTTAGCCATTAGCTTTTAAAGCTTATTGCCGGATTTGGGAAAGATGACCTTGGGCTGGTGTGTTTTGGCTTCTTCAAAATCCATGATACCATAAGCGATGATTACAATGATATCGCCGGCCATACCTTTACGTGCAGCAGGGCCGTTCAGGCAAATAGTACCACTGCCGCGCTTACCCCGGATGACGTAAGTTTCAAGCCTTTCGCCATTATTCACGTTTACCACCTGCACTTTTTCGTTCTCAATTAAACCGGCAGCGTCCATTAAATCTTCATCAATGGTAATGCTACCCATATAATCCAGATTAGCCTCAGTAAGGGTAACACGGTGGATCTTGGATTTTAAAACTTCTATTTGCATAGCGGCGCAAAGATAATCATTTGTTATGAACTACCCTTTAGATAACGTTATGGAGCCGCAAATGTTCATTTTC
>DAOLFI010000707.1:0-2731 GCA_035326385.1 Niabella sp. | reverse complement strand
GTAGAAAACCATGGGGGCTACTCTTCTGATGGTGGCTGGCTGAGCGGCCTGATGAAAAGTGTGAACAGGTCTAATGTAGGCACTTTGCCTGATTTCGGGAACTTTTGTATAAAACGTGATGCAAAAGACTGGAAGATATGTACAGAAGAATATGACCGTTATAAAGGTACTCAGGAGCTGATGCCTTATGCAAAAGGTGTAAGTGCCAAGTCTTATGATTTTGATGAAAAGGGTAATTGTGTGGAAACGGATTATTATAAGATGCTCAGGATTGTAAAGGATTCGGGCTTTAAAGGCTATGTAGGTATCGAATATGAGGGTAGCAAATTTTCGGAAAAAGAGGGCATCCTTAAAACAAAAGCATTGCTGGAACTTGTGCAAAAGCAATTAAAGTAATGAGCGGAAATTTAGTTGATAGTGGGCAGATAATAGTTGACAGCATTCATAGTTCATGGTTTATAATGAAGCCATGAACTATAGGAATGTCTGTTTACTACTGGCTATTCAATCTTCAATTAATTGTTTTCTCAGTGATCTTACCAGTTATTCCCCTGCTCTTTATTAATTCTTTCTGATACATCAACAGGGCCTGTTTGATGCCAGTATGGATCATATTTTACAAACCAGGAAAGCCAGAGGCTGCGTGATAAGCGCATGAGCCACGGCTGCAGGCAGGCGAGCAGTATGGCATTAAAAATGATCCAGTAAAAAATGCGGTTATCGTTTACCGAAAATCCTATAATCACCCACCATGCAATAAGGCTGGCCACGCTCGCAGCTATGGCAAGCATATAGCTCACATAGCTGGTGCCATAGTAAAAACCTACTTCTATTTCAGTTGCCTGTCCGCACACAGGACAATTTTTATTCATTTTGGTAATCTCGCTGAACTTTAAGCTAAGCGGTTTCTCAAATAACTTTCCTTCCCTGCAACGGGGGCAGTAAAATCCCAGCACCGTGCCCAGGTAGCTTCTCTTTGCTTTTCTATGATCGTGTTCCATTCGATATGATTATTTCGTGATTGCAGTAAGTATTTTTTCCATTTGCGAGCTGCGGCTTCCTTTTACCAGTAAATAGCTGTGATCAAAAGCCTGTTGTCCGGCCCATTCGGCAGCTGCAGCTGAATCCTCAAAATATATGAACCCGTTTTTAAAGGGCAGGAAAGGTTTTCCTACCAATATTACCTGATCCCAATTGTATTGTTTTATTTGATTAACCAGCGCCTGATGTTCTGCTTCGGTTGCAGCTCCCATCTCGGCCATAGCTCCCAGCATCAGTATTTTTTTGCTGCTATCAATTCTTGAAAAATTTTCGATGGCCAGCTTCATACTGCTGGGATTGGCGTTGTAAGCATCCAGTATAATTTTATTGGTCCCATGCTCTATTAACTGCGACCTGCTGTTGGATGGCTTATAGTTTTCAATAGCTGATTTGATTTTGTAAATGTCTACTCCAAATTCATTGCCCACAGCAACTGCAGCCAGTACGTTAGGTAAATTATAATCGCCTACTAACTGTGTTTGTATGGAGGTGGCAGACCCCTTGATGCTCGTATCAACTTTTAATAAGGTGCCGCCCTCCTCTGCTTTACCCGTAATATCTGCACCGGTACTGCCATAACTGATGACTTTGCCAATACCCTGGCTCATCGTTTGCAGATACTCATAATCTTTCATGATGAAAGCTGTTGCACCGGGCTGCGTTCTTAAATAATCAAACAACTCGCCTTTTCCTTTCCTGATACCTTCTATACTACCAAACCCTTCCAGGTGCGCTTTGCCGCAATTGGTGATCAGGCCATGTGTGGGCGCTGCTATTTTACAGTATCCTTCAATTTCATGCAGATGGTTAGCTCCCATTTCTACTACCGCAATTTCGGCATCGTTCTTTATCTTAAGAATAGTGAGTGGCACCCCGATGTGGTTGTTCAGGTTCCCTTCGGTCGTATAAACCTTATACTTTTCACTTAATACAGCATGGATCAGCTCTTTGGTAGTTGTTTTCCCGTTACTTCCGGTAATAGCAATAAAAGGAATGGAAAACTGTTTGCGATGGTGATGAGCCAGTTGCTGTAAGGTAGCCAATACATCGTTTACCAAAATGGTTTTTCCCGGAACTTCAAACTCTTTTTCATCTATGATGGCATACGCCGCGTCAGCTTCCAATGCACTTTTTACGAAAGCATTACCATTGAAATTGGGACCTTTCAGCGCAAAAAAAATATCTCCTGCTTTTAATTTCCTCGTATCTGTCTGCACACTTGGATATTGTAAATAAACCTGGTAAAGCTCTTCAATGTTCATAGCTGCAAAAATAACTAAACCTTGCGGTTTAAAATATTTTGGGCTTACCTTAGCCGCAAATCGTTTATTATGAGTTTCAGAATTGGCAGTGGTATTGATTTTCATCAGTTGGTGGAAGGTCGCGATTTATGGATCGGGGGTGTTTTAATCCCTCATACAAAAGGAGCACTGGGCCATAGTGATGCTGATGTTTTATTACATGCAATCTGTGATGCCTTGCTGGGTGCACTGGCTTTAGGTGATATTGGTCTCCATTTTCCCAATACTGATGAAAAGTACCGGGATATTGACAGCAAAATTTTATTAAGGCATTGCATGGATCTTATTAAAGAGAAAGGGTATGATGTGGTGAATATTGACGCTACTCTTACTTTACAGGAACCGAAAATAAAACCTTATGTTGCAAAAATGCAGGAAACAATTGCCGG
>DAOLFI010000017.1:0-13795 GCA_035326385.1 Niabella sp. | reverse complement strand
AAGAACTTTTAGCTAAACAACGAATAGACTTTGACGAGTTTAAGACTTCTTCACCTGAACAGCGATACCTTAACTTACTACAAAAAAGGCCGGATCTTATTCAACGCGTTCCACAACACCAGTTAGCGAGCTATTTAGGTATCAAACCTCAATCATTAAGCAGATTAAGAGCAAGAATTCTTGAAAAAAGCGCTAAAACGTATTTCTTAACTTAAGTGAACGCGTTATTGTAGCTCGCCAACCACTTTTGCAGTATCGTTTCACATAAAAAGGAAAGAAATGCAAAAGAAAATTTTATTCGTTGGTTTTGTCTTAATGATGACAAGTACGTTCCACCTCAAAGCACAATATGCTGAAACAGACAGCACGTACAAACGGTGGTTCATTGGTAGCACTCTGTTTTTATTAGGTAATCTGGCTTCTACAAACCCACCCCATTTCGCTCAGCTCAATGTTGGCTATCGGATTACAGAAAAAGATGTAATTACATTAGAACCAAAAACCTGGAAATATGCCTGGCCGAATGGTATTCACCCATTTTTAAACAAATCATACGGAAAGCCCGAAGAAGAATTTCCGGGATATGTTCGTGAGTATGGCTTATCAGTGGCTTACCAACGATTTTTGTGGAAAGGTTTATATGCCGAACTTAATGTAATGCCTACTCTGCAAAAATTTGTGAATGATAACGGCAGGAAGATTGATAATGGATTTCAGATTTTCAATACTTACCGTGTTGGTTATCACATTAAACTTTTTAAGGACAGGTTTTTTATTCAACCATCAATTGCAATTACCCACCGTGCTCATCACACAAAATTACCTGATGGATTTAAACAGTTAGACGACAAATGGTCGAAATTCGTCTTCGGAGAACCGGGATTTCATTTTGGTTTTAATTTTTAATTGATAATTCATGGACACAAAAAAAACATCACAAAATTCACTGGAAAACATCAAAGTCAATGTGAAAGTGAAGCTTGCATCGCTGTGGGCGAGTTTGATGTTCCTCATTATCTATCTCGATTATTTCCACTTATATATGCCAGGTGAGATAGCAGATATTTTGAAAGGAAGGGTATTTATATTTGATATTACGCAAGGATTTCTATTGGCAGCACTTGCCTTAGTAACAATTCCTGCCCTGATGATTTTCCTTTCTGTTGCCCTGCCGGCCAAAGTAAATAGCCGGGCAAATATCATTATTGCTGCGGTGAATATTCCCTTTATATTGTTTAATTTAGCAGGAGAGGCCTGGATGCACATGGTGTTTGGCGCTGTTGTAGAAGTCGTTCTTCTTTGTCTGATTATCCGTTATGCATGGAAATGGCCTCGTATTGAAACATGAAAAACCTATTGATTACCGTCTTTATTAAACTAAAATGCCTGATGGTTTTAAACAAAAAAATGACAAGTGACCAAAATTTGTGTTTGGTGAACCGGGGCTGCACTTTGGATTTAATTTTTAAAACTATGATGATTAGATTGACACTTCCCGTTTAGACAAAATTAATGCTTGCAAAAAATAAATCCTGACTTTGACAGACTAAATAAACATTTCCATCTTTGAAGTGCGAACTAATAAAACAAAAACAATCAGCACACCCGATGTGTGTAGCCTGAAAAATCCAACCAGACCTCAAAATTAACCGATGGGGCCAGACGACAGTTCCTGTAATTAGATTAAGCTTTACTCCCGGCCGAAGGGTAATAGTTACTACAATGGACAAATTACTCATTATCCGGCTGTACGAACAACAATAAGACTTAAAGCCGTCAGTTCAAAACGAATTGGCGGCTTTACTCACCTTGACACAATGCTTTATATAGGCTGGAAGCTCCCGGCTGCCCTGCCTATAACATCTGCATTTGTGTTATGTAGGCGAACAGGCAATACTGCCTCGGCCTCACCTGGATGTCATCTGCAGTCCCGGCGGGACATTATAAATTGAGCTGTAGCATTAACATTGAACTTTTATATCTTTATTCAGCATTTGTTCCCAGCCGGACGTTTTCCAAATTCCGCCACAAACACAAATGCTCAACCGTTATTTGCAACCCTAATAAACGCCTCATGACAAACAAGTGTGTAGCCTGAAAAATAAATTTGGCATTTTATGGTGATATTTCTGAAATAAAAGCCACATACTTATAAATGCAGAACTTATGACCATTGCAGAAATCTCATTAGATCTCAAAGACCCTCAGCAGCGTGAGAAAAACTTTGAACACTTATACGAGGAAGCATTTCCTGTGGTCGCTGATATAGTCAGCAAACAAGGAGGTTCGTTTCATGATGCGAAAGACATTTTTCAGGATGCGTTAATAATTTTTTATGAAAAAAATGTAAATGGAGAGTTAAATGTAAAACTTTCAGATGAAGCCTATATCGTAGGAATTGCCAAACATTTGTGGATTAAAAAGTTCAAATCCAAATATAGATTATTATCACTTGACTCTCTGGAAAAAGAGATTGGACTTCCCCAGGATTACTTTGAAATAGAAATAATGAAAACAAACCGGTTACTTCATTTACTGGAAGTTGCAGGAAAGAAATGCATAGAACTGCTTCGCTCTATTTATTACGACAAACTATCTATGAAGGAAGTATCGCAGGTACATGGATTTTCAAACCCTCACTCGGCATCGGTACAGAAATACAAGTGTATTGAGAAAATAAAAGTTATTGTAGAACAAAAATCATTAAACTATGAAGATTTCATGGAATGATACCCGTCATATTGAGCAGTATCTTAATAATGAGCTTTCCAAAGAAGAAAAGATACTATTTGAAGCACAACTTGTCCTCGATCCCCGTTTTAAATTAAATGTAGGGTTACTAAAGCAAATTCATTCTCTCATCAAACTTTACGGACGCAGGAAGATGAAGGCAGAGATTGAAAAAATACATCACAAACTCTTTCATAACCCGGATCATGTGATATTTCAGCAACGAATACAACAGCTTTTTAAAGACAATTAAATTATGATGAATTCCGGTATCATTCCCATGGTCATTGATGACAGCGGTGGTCGTGGAGAGCGTGCTTATGATATTTATAGTCTGCTGCTAAAAGAACGAATTGTTTTCTTAGGCACGCAGATTGAAGCCCAAATGGCAAATCTCATTGTCGCTCAATTACTTTACTTGAATAGTGTGGATAAGAAACAGCCGATTCATCTTTATATTAATAGCCCTGGTGGGCATGTGTATGCAGGTCTTGCCATTCATGACACTATGCAAAAGATTGAGGCACCCGTTTATACCTATGCGATCGGTTTTACTGCCAGCATGGGCACGGCTTTACTCTGCACGGGTGAAAAAGGACACCGCTATGCATTACCACATGCTACTATTCATATGCATCCCACAGGTGGCGGAACACAGGGTTATACAGAAGATGTGCGTATTGCAACCCGTGAACAAGAACGATTACAGGCCCAGCTATTTCATTTGATGGGCAGATACACCGGGCACTCATGGAAAGAAATAGAAAACTATTTCTTACGTGATCGCTATCTTAATGCTGAAGAAGCAAAATCGTACGGATTAGTGGATATAATTTTAGGAGATTCAAGTAATATCGTTCATCTTGATTATCCTGAATTAATTATAAATACTCGTGAAAAATTAGAAATTTGACATACTTTCATGGTCAAAGCAGTGAAATAGCTTCCTAGGAAATTTGTATAAAAGGGCAGTAAATAACAAAGGATTGGCGTAATGACGGTAACAGATTTCTATTGAACATTTAGTGGCAAACCGTAAGGAAGCAGCGTAACAACTATGGCAGCAGACAATGAACATAACTGTAGAAATTATGAACAGACCAAATCCGACATTGAAAAATTCGGACTATCTGTAATCATAGTTGAGGCGAGTGACTACTTGCCTTCTTTTGCATATAGCATCGGACTTTGGCAGAAATTTAAACATCCGGAACTAATTTGTTTTGGACTACAAACTCAAACTTTGCATACAGTTATAAATGACGTTGCGGAGTTTGTAAAAAGTGATCAAATTATTCAAACAGGAAAAATATATGACAACATTTTTGATAATGGCAGAGCAGAATTTTTAAGTGTTGACAACAGAAATTTAAGTGACTATTTTGGGACAGCAATTGATTTCTACAATTCTAAGGATTTTCCAGCGTTGCAATTAGTATGGACCGACAGAAATGATAAATTTCCTTGGGAAAGCGATTTTGAAAAGGAGTTTTTATATAAACAACCATTGCTTGATAGAAATGCTGACTTCAAATTTAGAGAGGCAAAGAATTTAGGCATATTTACAACAAGACAGTGGTTGGATTTAAACAAACCAATCTTAACAGTTGTACACGACACAGACGGAGATTGGCAATTTTTGACAGGCGATCAAATGCCGGAAGACATAAAACTTGTTGCATTGGAGGAATTGGTTATTAAGGACAAAACATTGAACGAAGTGTTTGATCTTGAATATGGCGAAGAAGCAGAAAGAAAATTTGTTGGGGGCCAATGGACAAGAGCTATTGTAGAATATGAAGACGAAAAATGAAATGGCTGCCAGGAAATAGGCGGGCAGAACGGCTTCGTATCAACGGAAGTGCAAAAGTCGGTTTTCGTCCTTCGATTAAGTGTGGTGCTAAAAATCCCGCCCGAACGCAAAGCCTGAAGCCGTTGGCTGCTATTTTGGGTCGACACCTCACTCTTGCACTTATTTATGGGCTACGACATTCATATAACACGACAAGAAAACTGGTTTGATGAAGACGAGAGTAAGAAAATTTCACTTGACGAGTGGAAAGATTTTTTATTGAACGACGCTGAAATGCGACTTGCCAACTTTGCGGAAGCAACAGCAACAATTAGGGTAGAAAGTGATGGACTTGCTGTTTGGACAAAATATTCAGGCAATGGGCTTGATGGAAATTTGGCTTGGTTTGACTATAATAAAGGAAATATTATTTGCAAAAATCCCGACAACGAAATTATTAATAAAATACTGATTATAGCTAAACAACTTGACGCAAAAGTTCAGGGAGACGAAGGCGAATTATATGAGCTAACAGACGACAAAAAAATCACAACAAGACAATTATCAGACAGCAGCAATTACAAAGAAAAACCCTGGTGGAAATTTTGGTAACTATTTATACTGCTGTTTTTCAATAGTGCAGCTTGACATCAAAGGCTCAACTTCGGTAATTCTATTTAACTTTACTGAAAAACTCAATTGACGGTTCGCTATTGCCGCACCATCGCAAAGCCGCCGGATGTTAGCTGTAATCCATCCAATCATGCCAGTCAAGCTTGAAATAGCATCCCTCTTTAAGGTAACAAATCGTGGACAATATGTAATCGCCAAACGGCTTGACCCGAAACAAAATTTTTATATAACAAAGAAGTCTTTTTTAGGAGGTATAGAGCTTGCTGAATATTTAGATACTCCAAAATCGATAGATGAAAATGGAAATCAAAGAGATATAGTTGCTTTTAATTTAAAAAATCCAGATGACGCGATTAAATTAATACTCAATTCAATTGTTGAGCTTATACCCGGCGATGAATTGCATCTACTTGAACCATGGTACTCATTGCCGGATATCGATCCTCAACTTAGCCAGGAATTATACCGAGAAATTTCAAAAGACCATATTCTTTACAATAAAAAGGTAAATGCTGTTGCTCGCCGGCAAGATAATGATGACGTCTTATTTGAATTAACTGATAGTAAGAATAAATATGCAATTATTCATTTGACTTGGAAATCAAAAACAGAAAAGGACTCTAATTACCCTATGACTCAACTTTTTGAAAATTGGCTTGACTTGTATAATGACAGAATTGTTCCTGATCACGAATCTTTTAGCTCATAGTTAAACTGAAATGCAACTTTGACTACAGCTAATAGATAGCTTGGCTATATGCCGGGGCGACGAATATATACCCGGCTTTTGTCCGCTATCCAGCTTCAGTTCCAGCCGACGAATAACACCAGGCGATACAATAAACAATGAACTTTTTATTATAAATTTAGCAGGGTTACGAGCTGACGAGTCATGTTCTGAAGTTTTGGGACCGCTACATTGCCAAGCTCAACCGTTGGGCACAGTCCCGGACCTCAAAGAGCTTGACGAAAAGTTTCGGAAGGACAGATTTAAATCAAAAGGCTAAATCTCCGGTCAACAAAAAATAGCGTTGACCAATAACGAAATAATATAAATTAAAATCATTGGGTCATGAAAAAAACAAAAGTAACCAGTGGACTAACAGTGTCTCTTGACGGGTTTGCTGCCGGCCACAATCAGACCTTTGAAAAACCATTTGGAGATAATTTCGATTCAGACCTGCTGGATCGTTGGATGTTTTCTGAGCCGGAAAAGCACAAACATAAAAAAGAAATAGATGCTATTCTTGATGCGGGGGCATTTATCATGGGCAGTAATATGTTTGGGCCCAAAGACAGAAGAGAAAGACCGGAATGGAAAGGATGGTGGGGCAATAATCCCCCCTACCATGCGCCGGTTTTTGTGCTTTCCCACAATGAACGTGCACCAGTAGAAATGGAAGGTGGAACTATATTCCATTTTGTGACAGACGGTATTCAATCAGCATTCAGCAAAGCAAAGGAAGCGGCAGGAGATCGGGATGTAAAGATTATGGGAGGAGCAAGCACTGTTAATCAATATTTGGCTGCTGGGCTTATTGATGAGTTGTGTCTGCATATAGTCCCGGTTATTCTTGGTGAGGGCGTACGGCTTTTTGAAGGGGTGCAAAATCTCAGGCTGGAGCCGGTTGATATAGGAGGAACCAGTATAGTGACACACATTAAATACAGAGTTTTGAAATAAAATTGTCACTATAAGTGATACGTTATATATCCTTATTGCAATCCCTTAAACTGTACTTCTAATGCAATACAAAATACAATGATAAACAACTTATTTTATTGCCCTCGGATAGAATTTGTTAATGTCATCGCACATAAAACAGATGCACTTACCGTCCATTGGCGGTAATTTTCCGGACACAGTAAACAAACTACTATGGATTATTTACAAAAAATTATAGGTGAAATTGAAATCCACTCGGTAAACGGAATAAAGGAATGTTTTGAAAATGGCATAAGCCCTAATGATTACTTTAAAGGTAAACCACTCATTTATGAACTCATCACAGAATATCCACGAGGACCAAAATTCAGAGAATGCTTTAAAGTTTTTGTGGATTATGGCTTAAACTTCGGGGATAAAATATTGCTCGCTGTTTTTTTGGATGATGCTGTTTGGCTGGATACTTTATTAAATGAAAATAAGCCGGCAATAAATAATAAATATACGTTTGACTGTGCATTTACCCCTTTGTATGAGGCATCGTTACTTCATATTTGTGCAGAATACAACCACCTTGCCTGTGCCAGAATATTAGTAAAACATGGCATTGATGTAAACGTTAAAGCAGGAATTGACGAGAACGGTTTCGGCGCACAAACCCCGATTTTTCATACGGTAAATCAGCACTCAAACAAATGTATTGATGTAATGAACTATCTTATTTCTGAATCGGCAGATGTAACCCTTACCGTTAAAGGACTGGTGTGGGGAAAAGGCTATGAATGGGAAACATTTATTCCGTCTGTTAATCCCATCAGTTATGCCATGATGGGACTGCTTCGCCAGTTTCAAAGAACAGAAAAAATGATTTATGAGGTGGTGGCTATCTTACTTAAAGCAGCTTACGGTATTGATTATACACCGTCAAACATACCTAATAAATATTTAAACAGCTAATCCATTAGGAACTACGGGCATTTTAAGACACATCCCAATAGCAGAGAATTATAATTTCATAATGTATGAAACCAGAAATTGAAATATCAGTGATACAAAACATTGATGAGCTGAATACACTCATTTCAGTCTTTGAAGATGTTTTTGAAATGGCGAATTTTAAACGACCGGATACAGCATACCTGGCAAACTTATTAAGGAAGAATACTTTTTTCGGTGTTGTTGCCAAAACAAATGGTAAAATCATTGGCGGGCTTACTGTTTATGTACTTGATCAATATTACTCTGCGAAACCTTTGGCATATATTTATGACCTTGCTGTCCTTACAGATTTTCAAAGACAGGGTATTGGCAAAAAACTGATAATCTATACCAATGATTATTGCCGAAAAGAAGGTTTTGAGGGAGCCTTCGTGCAAGCTGAAAAGGCAGATGATTACGCTGTTGATTTTTATCGGCTTACCCATCCAACAGATGAAATGCAGGTAGTACACTTCTTCTATGACTTAAAAAACAATTAAAGAAAGAATGGAACAGCGTACATACAATACTGACCGCAACAAACAAACTGCTGACATTGCATTTGTGTTATGTCAGCTGACAGCTAACACAGTCTCAACTTCATCTGGCTATCATCTGCTGTTCCGGCCGGCGTTATAAATCGAACTACACAATTAACAATGAGCTTTTGTATCTTTAATCAGGTCTATCCAATGGCGTAGTACCTGGAGGACAGATTGTAAATTCCATCCGGCAAAAATGGGAAACACTAACAAAACAATTAAAAAATGAAATTCAGACCTCTTTCGGAAACAAAATATTTATGGATTATCATTGCCCTGCTTTCTATTATTGCAATAGTGCTTAAATCAATTTACAGGCAATATATTTACTCCAATCGGATTAACGATTATGGAATTGCAGATGCTTCACCCAATTTTTTTGCAGGACTTATTATTGTATTCCTGTATTTTACTCTATATCAAAAATCAACATTAAAAAGGCACACAATGTTTGCTATTGTAGGGCTTGTGGGTTATGAATTAATCCAGGGAAGTATTTTTAAAAATAACTTCTTTGACTACAAAGATATTCTTGCTTCAATTCTCGGTGCTCTTACAGGCTATTTAATAGGTTCAAAATTTAAATCAGGGGCGGTCTTTAATCCTATAAATACAGGCAAAAGCGAAGAATCCTCAAAATAGAAAAAACTTCAAACTTTTGACTTAAAGTATAAATACCATTTACATTCTCACATCGGCAATAGTTTTGCCTTTAACCTGTTTATCATGAAAATTTTAACCCTGCGGGGAATTATTGACAGACGTATCCTGGTCAACTTTACCGTTGATCCGGATATTGCCAGAAAAATTGTCCCAGACCCGTTCAGACCAAAGATCTATAATAACAGGGCCATTGCCGGCATCTGCTTAATCCGGCTTAAAAACGTCAGGCCCAAAGGATTCCCTGAACTTGTTGGTATCTCATCTGAAAATGGAGCGCACAGAATTGCAGTTGAGTGGACTGAAAACGGAGAACTAAAGGAAGGCGTTTTTATTCCCCGTCGCGATACATCATCAGTATTAAATAGTATAGCAGGCAACCGGATATTTCCGGGGCGGCATTTTCTTGCAAAGTTCGATGTTAAAGAAGAACAGGGGCATTATCATATTGCTTTTAAAAGTACAGACGGAACAACTGTCTCACTTGACACGGAACAGGCTGAAACATTAAGCTCAGATTCAGTCTTTAAAACACTTGATGAAGCTTCAAAGTTTTTTAAAAATGGCGCTGTCGGTTATTCACCGAATGGAAATAAGTTTGACGGCCTGAAACTCGAAACCTTTAACTGGCAAGTAAAGCCTTTAAAAACAACAGCTGTTCAATCCAGCTTTTTTGACGATGAAAGCATCTTCCCTAAAGGTTCAGTTCTGTTTGACAATGCACTTTTAATGACAGGAATAGCACATGAGTGGCATTCTGTAGGAAAGAAAAATCATTGTATATAATAAAGCCCTTCTGAAGGAGAGGAAATGAATCCTTATCTTTACCCAAAACACAGACAATGACATCTGAAGTAGTTTATAAAGGAGGGTTACGCACCACCTGCACACATTTGAAAAGCAGCTCGAACTTTGAAACAGATGCGCCCGTTGATAATAACGGTAAGGGTGAACGGTTTTCCCCTACCGACCTGCTGGCTACAAGCCTTGCTGCCTGCATGGTCACAGTAATGGGCATTAAAGCCCGGAGCCTGGACTTTGACTTAAATGATATTAAGATAGAAGTACTTAAAAAAATGGCTGCTGATCCGCGCCGTGTAAGTGGAATTGACCTGAAGTTCCATATACCGGCCTCGCTTGCAGATATTGATGATAAAACAAAAACGATCTTAAAGAACACAGGACTTACCTGTCCTGTAGCCAAGAGCCTGCATCCTGATTTGGAGGTATATATTGACTGGGATGCCTGGGCCTGATGCCTTTACCTATAACACTAAAAAGGTTGCTCCCGAAGTATTTGTAGTATTGAGTGATTAATTTTTTGCAACGAAAGCACTAAGTTTTTCCTTTGTGACTTTATGTCTTTGTGATAATCATTCTTTTGCAACAGCCTTTTCTGGCTTTTCATCAGTATTTAATCTCATCGGAAAAATCATATTTCACGCCTTCATAACCCAAGGCACGGCGCATAAGACCTAGCTGACCCAGCAGGTAACTTTCCCTGTCCATTGCCATGCCCACTGCGTTCAAAATGTTTTCTTCTACAAAATCAATACCCATACCCAGGTTATAGGGCTGAGCCAGATCTTCATCGGTAATTCGGTACAGTTTATCGTATAGCTGGGGAGAGATCCGGTGCCATTGCTTTCTTAGATCTTCCAGTTCAGGATAAGTTGCACTGGTATCCAACGCTTTGGCATCTTTGAATAATGCTTCATTTGGATCTTTATCTTCAACACCCAAAATATTCGCCAGCCAATAACGGGCATTAACCAGGTTTCCTGTTATCCATATAAAATGGTTGGTGCTGTTATTAATGCGCATCAAAGCATCAAAGCCGGTTATATTATGCACCATATTATCAAAAAGCTGGGTATGCGAACGATATTGAGGAATTACAATCTGCAGTGACTTTGACTGAAGTACCAGTTCCTTTTCTTTAATATCAAACATAATAGCTGTTTTAAAGGTGAAAAAATAATTACGATTGAAATGATACTAAAAACATGCCATCAGGAGCGGGTTCATTATTTTTTAACTATCCTTCTTCCGCCAGTCTTTTCACTTCAGCAATACCTTTAGTAAATCCGTTGATCATCATCTGTTCAAAATCATCAAAAACTTCAACCGACATTTCAAGGTATATAATTCCGTCTTTTTCTTCCAGGTCATACTTTTCCATAGCCCCTGCAAAGGCTTTTACTTCATCGCTGGTAGTATCTTCCACTCCTTTTATGATGTGCCCCTGGTGAGAAAAATAAACTTTGTGGGGAACATCCAGCTCTGTTATAGTAGCGATCATGCCGTTATTATCAGGATCAAGAAAAACAGTCCGGCCTCCCACCTGCCAGTCGCTTTCCATGCGCGACCCTTCGGTAAAAAACCTGGTCCATTTACCGTAGGTATCCTCATTCCATAATATATCCCAAACTTTTTGAATAGGTGCATTGATCTCTTTTGAAAATTTCAGCTCTTTCATTTTTTAACTTTTTGATGATTAAATATTATGCTCCGGCAGCCGCTTCCAGGTCGGCTATTACAATCTTTCTCATTTTCATTACAGCATCTGTAACTTTTTTAGCTTTTTCTTTATCGGGGTGGTTCATCAGCTGAATCAACCGCTGTGGCACAATCTGCCAGCTTAACCCAAACCTGTCTTTCAGCCAGCCGCACATGCTTTCTTCGCCGCCATTTTTCGTCATACTATTCCAATAATGATCAGTCTCTTCCTGGTCTTTTGTTAATACTACCATTGAGATGCCTTCATCCAAATTGAACTGATGCGGGTACGAGCTGTCCATGCAGGCTAATGTATATCCGTTTATGCTAAACTGTGCATGCTGCACATTACCTTTTGTATCTTCAGCCCCATCATATTCCATAATGCCTCCTGTTTCAGAACCCGGAAACAGGTTTGTATAAAAGCTAATGGCTTCTTTAGCCCTGCCGTTCTGCTTATTTACAAACATCAGCGTTGGTGTAAAATACTGGTCCGTATCACCTTTTTCACCTGTATAAAGCTGCCAGGTAATACCATACTTATCCCGCACCCAACCATACTTTTTGCTGAACGGATAACTATCCAGCGGCATGAGCACCATGCCCTCTTTTGAGAGCTCATGGAATAGACGTTCTGTTTCTTTTTCATCTTCACTGGCAATCAAAAAAGATATAGAAGCATTAGGTCTGAACATAGGGCCGGCAGTAAGAAACATCAGATACTGCCCGTTTATGTTTAACATTTGTACCATTCCTGTGTCAGTGTCAATTTTTGTATCCGGGAAAATGCCGCAATAATATTGAGCAGCTTCAGTGCCATTATTATCAAACCATACACAGGGATAAATATGATTATTCATAACAAGTGTTTTAAAAAGTGTCAAAACAAATAACTTATCAAAACTAATATCATAATGAAAACATACACTTATCATTTGGCAAGAAATAAAGAACACTATTCGCTCTACAAAAAATCCGCCGAAAATAAAAAATGGGGTATAAAAAAAACTTCTCTTTTTAACAAACAGTCATGAAACTTTATTTCTGGATGCCAACTTGTACAAAAACATTAAGCACTTACTTATATTTGCCAGATTTAACAATCATCCTAAACATGACAAAAAAGATCCCTGGATTGGTGATTCTGCTGCTATCATTGTTTCATTGGGTTAATGCTCAAACCAGCCGGGAACAAACGGGCTGGTTCTTCTTTATGAACAGTACAAAATTAAATGATAAATGGGGCTTGCATCTTGACGTACAGGTACGCAGCCATGATAACTGGAACGGAGTACGTAATATACTGATAAGGCCAGGGCTTACTTATTTTATCCGGTCCAATCAAAACGCCACTGCAGGCTATTTGTATGTACCAACCCTTCCTGTGAAGGGTGCCATGCTAACTGAACACCGGATCTGGGAGCAATATATTATATCTCATAAAGTATTTACAGGAAACTTCAGCCATCGCTTCAGGCTTGAACAACGCTTTATAGAAAAAGCAAACAATGAGCGGGTTTTTACTCAAAGATTCCGCTATTTTTTCAGACATATACAACCTCTGTCTAAACTTGAAGGCCCTTTTGTAAAGGGTCCTTTTACTGCTTTGCAAAATGAAGTGTTTCTCAATATACAAAATAAAGAAAATACCAATAATCGCTTTTTTGATCAGAACCGTTCCTACCTGGCAGGGGGATACAGATTCTCAAAAAAACTGGATATTGAGGCCGGCTACATGAATGTGTTCGGGAAAGGAGCTGCTGCCGATAATGTGAACAATGTAGCGCAGCTAGCTATTTACACAAGGTTTTAAAATGACCACACGCGGATTCACGGAATCATGATTAAACAGATCTACTTTCTTGCTCCAAATAATAAACTCCCTATCCGTACCATATTGCTTCCTTTTTCTATCGCCATCTTATAATCTCCACTCATGCCCATTGATAATATTGAATATTGAATGTTGAATGTTGAATGAGCATTAGCATCAAATACGCTCTTTAAAGCGGCAAACTCATTTCTTACCTGCTGTTCATCATCTGAAAAGCTGGCCATGCCCATTAAACCCATGATTTTAATATGCTTCAGGCCGGCGGCATTTTCAAGTATTTCTTTTAGTTCCTCCTCATTTAAACCAAACTTGGTTTCTTCCTGTGCAATATGTACCTGCAGCAGGCAATTTATAGTACGGTTATTTTTTGCCGCCTGTTTATTTATCTCCTTTAAAAGGTTATAACTGTCCACCCCATGAATCAAATGCACAAACGGCGCTATATATTTTACTTTGTTGCT
>DAOLFI010000706.1:0-2736 GCA_035326385.1 Niabella sp. | reverse complement strand
GCAGGAAGATTGTGTTTGTGTAATACCTGGTGACAGAGGTGATCTGATAGTAGGCACTGTGCTCGCCAATATGTCTCCACAATATCCTAATGTAGCTGGTATTGTATTGTCGGGTGGTTTCTTGCCAGAGCGTTCTATTGTTAACCTGATGGATGGTACCCAGAAACCACTTCCTGTTTTGGCTGTTCCCACAGGTACTTTTGAAACAGCCAGCAAGGTAGCCAATATTAAATCACGTATTTCTCCACGGAGCCAGTATAAAATAAAACTAAGCATAGACCTTTTTGAGGCGGCGGTGGATGCTGCATCGCTGAATGAAAAGATAAACTCTGTAAAAACAGAAAGCATTACACCGCGGATGTTCCAGTATAATATGCTGGTAAATGCCAAAAAGCTACAGCGTCATATTGTGTTGCCCGAAGGTGGTGATGACCGTATTCTGACAGCCGCATCACACCTTGCGAAAGACAAGATTGTGTACCTGACCATTCTTGGGAACAACGATGCTATCAAAGCAAAAATAGCCCAGCTGGGTTTGTATTGGGATGATTCGCGCATCAAGATCGTAGATCCTGCAACAAGCGAGAAATACGAAGATTATTATCACACCCTTTATGATTTACGTAAGTCTAAAGGTCTGGAACTGACTACAGCAGCAGATCTGATGCTCGATGTTTCCTATTATGGAACCATGATGGTGTATAAAGGAGAAGCAGATGGTATGGTGTCGGGCGCAGTTAACACAACAGCCCATACTATTAAACCGGCCTTGCAGTTTGTAAAAACAAAGCCGGGTTTTAATACCGTCTCCTCTATATTTTTTATGTTGCTGCACGACAGGGTACTGGTTTACGGAGACTGTGCCATTGTGCCTAACCCCACAGCAGAACAGTTGGCCGAAATAGCTATTTCATCTGCTGATTCGGCTAAGGCCTTTGGTATTGAAGTACCTAAGATAGCCATGTTATCTTATTCCTCAGGCTCATCGGGCAGCGGTGAAGAGGTGGAAAAGGTAAGGACTGCTACTTTAATCGTAAAAGAAAAAAGGCCTGATCTTTTAGTAGAAGGACCTATACAATATGACGCGGCAGTTGATCCTGTAGTGGGTAAAAGCAAGTTGCCCAATTCACCTGTTGCAGGGCAGGCAAATGTGCTTATTTTTCCCGATCTAAATACAGGTAACAATACTTATAAGGCTGTTCAGAGAGAAACCGGTGCCCTGGCCGTTGGCCCTATGTTGCAGGGCCTGAATAAACCTATCAATGACCTGAGCCGCGGCGCTACTATTGATGATATTTATAATACAGTTGTAATAACCGCTATTCAGTCGGCAAACAGTTAGAGGATAGCAGGGAAGTTGTGCAGACAATTTTGATGATATATATTTATAGCGGATAAATAAAAAATAACAATGGAAATACTGGTGATAAATGCGGGTAGCTCATCTCTGAAATACCAGCTCATAAATGTAGAAAGCGGGAAAGTACTGGCTAAAGGACTTGCGGAGCGTATTGGTATGGGAAGCGGTAATATCAGCCACTCATGGACAAAAGGAGAGCAGGAATTTAAAAAGAAGATCGATAAAGACCTGCCGGATCATAATATAGCTTTTGATGTGATCTCTGAACTGCTGACGGGGGAAGAAACCGGGGTGATCAAACAGCGTGAAGATATTAAGGCTATCGGGCACCGCGTAGTACATGGGGGAGAGCACCTTACGGAAACACAGATCGTTACAGAAGATGTAAAGCAGAAGATAAGAGATGTAATTCCGTTGGCGCCCTTGCATAATTTTGCGCACCTTATTGGTATTGAAGCTGCTGAAAAAACTTTTTCAAACGCAGTACAGGTAGCTGTTTTTGATACGGCTTTTCACCAAACCATGCCCGAGAAGGCTTTCAGGTACGCTATTCCCGAAAAATATTATAAGAAACATGCTGTACGCGCCTATGGGTTTCATGGTACCAGCCATAAATATGTTTACGAGCAGGCAGTGAAATACCTTGGGAAAAGCGATCTGAAGGCAATAACTATTCATTTAGGCAACGGAGCCAGTATGAGCGCTGTTAATGAAAACGGACAATGTGTAGAAACCAGTATGGGACTTGGTCCTTTGGCTGGGTTAATTATGGGCACCCGGTCGGGAGATATTGATCCTTCTGTTATTTTTTATATGGCGGAAGAGCTAAATATGTCGCTTACAGAAATTAAAAGCCTGCTGAACAAAGAAAGCGGCATGTTGGGGCTTGCGGGCAGCAATGATGCGCGTGATGTGTCAAAAGCTTATCACGAAGGAGATAAAGCCGCTATACTCTGCTATGAGATGTACACGCACCGTATCAAAAAATACATTGGGGCTTATGCAGCAGTTTTAAATGGTGTTGATGCTTTAATATTTACTGCCGGTATCGGCGAAAATGATACTTTAACGCGCAGCCTTTCCTGTGCAAACCTTTCCGGCTTGGGGATAGTAATAGATGAGGATGCCAATCTTTCTAAAAATCACCCCTCTGTTCCTGTAGAGATACAGACTGCCGGCAGCAGGGTGAAAATCCTTATTATTCCCACTAACGAAGAACTTGAAATAGCGCATCAGACTTATGAGGTGGTGAAGGAAATGGGCTTATAATGGATCAAAGAAGTGGTAGGAAAGCGATGCTTTGGGACTGACCAAAAAGGCTACTTGATTGTCATATTGTCCCGATAGCTATTCGGGAGACGAAATATAGACAATCA
>DAOLFI010000705.1:0-2746 GCA_035326385.1 Niabella sp. | reverse complement strand
GACAACAATCCGCAGCCCATCAACAGGAAGAGCTGGGTGACCTCTTATTTTCTATTATAAATTATGCACGGTTTTTGAACGTGGATGCTGATGCGGCTTTGGACGGTACCAATAAAAAATTTATAAAAAGATTTACCGAAATGGAGGCAATAGTACGGAAACAGGGTAAAAGCCTGGATAGCATGACGCTTCCGGAAATGGACGCCATCTGGAACAGTATAAAATCGGCTAAATAAGGAATGAGTAAAATCTATCAAAATAAAAATTTCTGGAGTTATGCCATACTCATATCATCGTTCCTTTTATTCATTGGTACCTTTGTTTTAAAGTCATTTTCCTTTAATCAAACCAACCTGCACTACAGGGTAAAGGAATTTGAAAAAGTCATTCATAAGCAGGAAGCTGATGCAGCAGCAGTTGTCGAAGATACTGCCTTGATCAAGCGGCTTGGACTGGCAAAAGAAACGGTAAAAGACCTGGAGTTTTTATACAATAAACCTTATTGCCTGTATGTATATAAAAAATCAAAAAACACTGATTACCTTACTTTTTGGAATACCGCCCTCATTATCATCCCCGACAGCATTTTAAGAGAAATAAGCAGTGAAGAGCTTGTAAAGCTTGATAATGGCTATTATTATGTCAAACGGATGCGCAATAAATATGATGCAAGCCTGAATATATTCTATGCTATTTTAGTGCAGTCGCATTTTTATAATGAGAATGCCTTTTTTCAGAATACTTTTCCTTTAAGTCCCCATCTTAACAAGCTGGCGGAAATAAGCGGTACCCCAACGGATTACCAGGTAAAATCTTTGTCGGGAAAAACCACTGTATATCTGAAAAAGAAAGCAGACGCCGTGGTGAGCAATGATACACTGGCTATAGTAGTTATAAGGCTGTTTAGCTGCTTCTTCATGTTTCTTTCCATATACTTTATCCTGTTCAAGAATGTGGTAAGGCAGTATAAATACATAGATATACCGCTGTTTGTGTTTATAATCCTTGTGTTCAGGATATTACTTTATATTTTCCCCGATACGTTCAATCTCAGCAGCCTGGATCTGTTTAGGCATGTTGCCGGGGCAAACCCTTTATTACCCAGCCTTGGCGATCTGCTGATCAACAGCCTGTTTTTTTGCTGGATCGGTATTTTTATATGGAACAGGATGAACCCCGCCGGTATTGAAACTCCTGTCAGGGATAGCAGGATCAGGTGGCTGCGGGGCATACTTTATATTGTGTTATTGTTGCTGCTTACTTTCACCACGGTTAATGTAACAAGAAGCATCATTTCAGATTATAAAGTATCTTTTGATGTTACCAACTTCTTCAGCCTGAGCATATATTCGGCGGTGGGCTTTATTATACTGGCTTCTTTAGCGTTCGGGTTTCATTATTTCTCACGCATTCTTTATCAATATATTTTCCCGGCTTTTAAGAACAACGAGTACAGGATCTATCTTTTTATTGCCACCGCAGGGTTATTGTACATAGCTTTACTGGGTTCTAAAACCACAAGCACCTACCTGCTGTGCCTGGTATGGCTGTTGTTATATACTTTTTTATTTAACCATGAAACCGCTTTTAATAAGCTTATCAGATTCAATATTTCAGGCGTTGTGGTCTGGATTTTCGTATTCTCGGTCAGCATATCCATATTAATGCTGTCAGAAATCAACAGGGCCGAGCTTACCCAGAGAAAAGTGTATCTAAAAAAACTGGATACCACCAGCGATCCCGCTACAGAACGATTGATGGGTATGGCAAATATTTACTTAGACAATAATTTCTTTCAGGCTAATTTTCCCAGGCTTTACGATGCTAACCAAAACCGGTACCTGCGTGACAGTATTCTTTCTAACAACTACTTCAGGTATATTAAGGATTATACAGGTACGCTGTATTTTTACGATAGTACCAATGCGCCTTTATACAATGATGGAAATTTGTCCTATGAATCTTTAGACCACATTATTTCCCGGGATGCAATAGCAACCAGTTTGCCCGATCTGTATGTGTATGAGCCTTCTTTCGACAATTTTGTTTATATAACAGTAAGGAAGATCACCAATGAAGAAGGCGCCTTAACAGGCACTGTGTTTATTTTATCGCAGCCTAAAAAATATGCTCCTGTTACCATAACCCCCGAGCTTTTCAGGCAAAAAAAAGAGTGGGAATTTTCCAATTCAACCGTTTATAATTATGCTATATATACCAATAAGCTCTTAACATCTTCTACAAAAAAATATCCGTTCACTTCAACGCTCGAAGGCGCGCAAATACCTAAATCTGTATTTGAGCTGAAGGAAAATAACGGGTATAGTGAGCTATGGTACCGGGCTAGTAGTAAACGTGTAATTGTTATGGCGCGGAAAAACGAAAGGCTTCTGGAAACCATCACGCTTTTCTCTTATCTTTTTTGTGCCTTTCTTTTTTTAGTAGCCCTTATCCAGCTGGTATCCAACCTGCTCAATTTATTGCTTAATAAAGGGCTTTTCCGAAAACGGCTGCAGTTTTCAACAAGTATACGGGGGCAAATACATAACACCTTTATTTTAATAACACTTTTATCATTTGTAGTAATAGGTATTGCTACGATATCCTTTTTTACCCAGCGATTTGATGATGCTAATTCAGACAGGTTGGGCAGAACCATGAGCATTATGCTCAACGAAATGCAGTCTCATAAAGAGCTGGGGACGCTTGTTTATGATAAGGATGATTCTCTGCATACCCAGAAACT
>DAOLFI010000016.1:0-13901 GCA_035326385.1 Niabella sp. | reverse complement strand
GCCAAAGGCTTCCAGGAACTTTGATTTAGGGGTATGAATCCATGGAAATTCGTCGAAGAGAACAACTATTGGTTTCTTTTTCGATTTTCCTTTTAAAAAACCGGTAAGCATAACAAATGCCTGGATCCAGTTTTGCGGAACAGCAGGGGGAATGGCCATTTTTGCGGTTTCTTGCAGGGCCTGGGTAAAGTTAAATAACTGGTCCTGGAGGCTGGCTTCGTGCATACCGGTCAACTCAAACACCATATGCGGCGCAAAATAATTACGTACCAGGAACGTTTTTCCTACCCGCCGCCTTCCGTATAGGGTAACGAGCTCAGCCTCACCTGAGTTTAGTGCTTCTTTGAGGATTTTTTTTTCATCTTCTCTTCCTATTACTTCCTGTACCATGTTATATGTATTGGTATAGTTGTCCACAAATATATTTTTTTATATAGTTATGGACAAATATAATTTTATATATCTGTCCATAAGTATATTATTTTATATAGTTATGGACAAGTATAAATTGATGCGGAACGGACTTTTTTTATCGATTATATAGCTGAGGCCGTCTAAAAAAGTAATATTTTGCTACAAGGACATAAAGGCATAAAGAAAATACAATGTAGAAATCCATACCTTGTGTTTTCGTGCCTTAGAGGCTTATCTTCCATTCTGGTGAGGCTTAACTAAAGGACAAAAATAGAGATAAGCACGGTAGGAGTCAAGCCTCTTAATAAAAGTGTGAATCAGCTTAAAAAACTAAAACTCCCTGGGCTGAAAATGCTCCAGCTCCTTTGCTACGGCCGTAACAAAAGTAGCGCCAAGGCTGCCGTCAATAATACGATGATCATAGCTCATGCTGATGTACATCATGTGACGTATGGCGATGCTGTCCCCATGCGGGGTTTCTACAACAACGGGGCGTTTTTTAATAGCGCCCACGGCCATAATAGCCACCTGCGGCTGGTTAATAATAGGCGTGCCCATCAGGCTGCCGAAAGTTCCAATATTGGAAAGCGTAAAAGTAGCCCCCTGAGTATCATCAGGCTTTAGTTTGGAGCTGCGGGCAGCATTAGCCAGGTGGTTGACCTGTTTAGCCAGGCCCACAAGGTTCAGCTGATCTGCATTTTTAATAACAGGCACGATCAGGTTGCCATTAGGCAGGGCCGCGGCCATCCCTATATTGATGTCTTTTTTTACAAGGATACTGTCCCCATCCACCGAGCTGTTAATAAGCGGGAATTTTTTAATACACTTAACAATAGCCTCTATAAATAAAGGCATGAAAGTGATCTTAGTGCCTTCGCGTTTCTCAAATTCATTTTTAACTGCGTCCCGCCATTGTACTATATTGGTTACATCGGCCTCGCTGAAGCTGGTTACATGCGGGCTTGTATGTACACTGCGTACCATATGCTCGGCGATCAGCTTACGCATGCGGTCCATTTCAATGATCTCCACGTTACCGCTGGTTTGTGTAGCCGGCGTTTCATAAGCAGCTACAGCCGCGGTTTCCTGCCTTACTGCTTTTGCAGGAACTGCAACATCGCTCTTACTGCGTTGGGCAATATAATTTAAGATATCATTTTTCGTTACACGTCCTTCGTTGCCGGTACCCTTTATCTGCTCCAGTTCGTTCAGTGAAATGCCTTCTCTTGCCGCAATGTTCAGCACCAGCGGCGAATAAAATCTTGCATTGCCGCTGTTCCTTAAACCTGTTTCTTTATTTATTTGAGAGGATACCACTTCGGCGGGTGTTTCTTTCACCTCTTCGGCAGGTGTGGCTTTTTCTGTTACAACAGATGGAGCTGTCTCAACTTCGGGCATGGCAGCTTCGCTGTCGTCTTCGGTCTGGATCTTCGCAATAACGGTATCTACCGGCACTACGTCATTTTCTTTATACAGTATCTCCGTAATGATGCCCTCGGCGGTGCTGGGCACTTCGCTGTCCACTTTATCAGTAGCAATTTCCAGAACGGTTTCATCCATTTTCACGGTATCGCCTACGTTTTTTAGCCATTTCAGAACGGTTGCTTCCATTACGCTTTCGCCCAGCTTAGGCATTACCAGGTCAACTATTGCCATTGTAATAATTGTTTTTAATTTTTTGCTCCACGCTGCAGTATCGCTATCATCATTCCTGTCTATTCCGCTTGTCTGCGATACTGTATTTCTGATAGCTATCAGAATTATAAGTGTTTACTGAATAAACACTTTTACAGCTCCACAAAAGTAGGGAAATGGAAATTAACCGCTAAGCAATAAGAGCATATACAGCTCCCGCTACTTACTACCCTCCCCGCAATCAATGATAAACTTTCTAAGCAGGTTCAAAGCCTGTTGTGCTGTGGATTGTATATTTCTATCCCTGTCGTAGCCAAGGTTTAAAAGTTTGGTAACGATCTTGTTTTTATTCCCCACTGCGATCCAAACGGTTCCCACTGGTTTTTCGTCATTATCTGACGGAGGCCCCATAATGCCGGTAGTAGCTACTGCGTAATCGGCATCAAATTGGTTAAGCGCGCCTGTAACCATTTGTTTTGCGGTAGACTCGCTTACGGCGCCTTCTGTCTCCAGCGTTTCGTGGCTTACGCCTAAGATCTTTTCTTTAATATTATTATTGTAAGTAACTGCGGCCCCGTTAAAATGCGATGAGGACTTTGGCACGCTGGTTATCAGGTGCGCTATATAGCCTCCTGTGCAGCTTTCGGCAGTAGCCAGGGTCTTTTGCTGTTTTTGCAGTTGCCTGCCAATAATTATTTCCAGTGTATCATCATTGTCTGCAATAGAAATTGCTTTTAAAGCAGTACATATCTGATCATACGGCCCCGCCATTTCCTTTTCCAGCAATTCCTTATTCGTACCCTTGCCGGTAAGCCGTAGCTTTACCTGTCCATAACCGGGCAAATAAGCCAGCCTGATATGAGGCGGCAGGGCCTGCTCTATATCCGCTATTTTTTCCGCAACCAGCGATTCTCCCATGCCAAAAGTGGACAATACTTTGTGAGCTACAGCATACCCTCCGAATGTTTCGATAATTTTTGGCAATGCCTCTTCGGTAAATATTTTTTTCATTTCATAGGGCACGCCAGGCATAGATATGAAAATAACTTTTTCCCCATCTTCATTCTGACTTTCGAACCACATACCCGATGCAGAGCCATGAGCGTTATGCAGTATGGTGCAGCTTTTCGGCAGATCGGCCTGCTTGATATTCTGCTCGCTTAAATAGGCTTTTCTCTTATAAACATTTACATAAAGATTGTGTAGATGCGCCAGCACGGCTTCGTTCCGTACCAGTTTTGTTTTAAAATAGTCGCATAATAACGGTTTGGTAATATCATCGGCAGTAGGGCCCAGACCTCCTGTAATAATGATTAGCCTTGCATACTTTTTTTCTTCATCCAGAGCCTTCCATATATCATCATACACATCGCCCACGGCTACACGCCGCTTTACCCATATACCAATCTTATTCAGTTCCTGGCCTATAAATGCGCTGTTGGTATCAATAGTTTGTCCTATTAATAATTCATCGCCAATAGTAATAATGGAGGCATTTATTTCATTCATTTCCGTATGTATTTAAATAACAAATATCTTTGAAATAGTGCTAAAAGAAAAAGTAAATTCAAATACAATACTAGAATGAGAGTTGCCCTTTTATTAATATGTTCCATGCTCCCGGGATTTTATTTAAAAGCAGCAGCTCAATGGGATCTTATAGCCTGTGGCGATGATAAGGTGATGCTTATCAATACCAGGAAATCTGTAGAAGGACAGGCAGCTATAATATGGACATGGATAGCGATGGAGGCCACTGACCTTCCTTTACCCTATCGCCAGCTGATGGTGCCGCTGGATGAATGTAAGCCCATAGATAACGGTAAAAAACTATTACTGACATCATCTGGAGGAGGAGCTGTGCTATTGGATATCAAGACAAAAAAAGTACTTTTTTACGCTAAGGTACCTATGGCTCATTCTGCAGAAATATTACCCCATGGGCGAATAGTTGTAGCATTATCTACACATAAAGCAGGCAATAGTATAGAATTATATGATATTACAAAGCCGGACCGGCTGCTATTTAAGGACTCTCTATATTCGGGACATGGAGTAGTATGGGATAAAGCATCTAACAGGCTTTTTGCTTTAGGTTTTGATGAATTAAGAGCATACGAGCTGAAAGACTGGGCTACTGAAACTCCCGGGTTACTATTAGTGCAGTCCTGGAAACTGCCGGATGAAGGTGGGCATGATCTGTCGGCTATTGATAATGATGAGCTGCTGGTAAGTACCCATCATAATGTTTTTATCTTCAATACCCGAAGAGGAGAATTCCGTGTATTTGATATGCTTGCGGGAAAAGAAGATATCAAATCGGTTAATTACAATAGAAAAACCCGTAGATTGGTGTACACGCAGGCTGAAGAAAGCTGGTGGACGCATCATATTTATCAGAAGAACCCCGATAAAACCATTGAAATACCGGGAGTGAAATTGTATAAGGTTCGCGTACGTAATAAAAATTAAGAAGCATTTATGATCAGGACAATCGTATTATTTCTATGTTGCTGGAGCGTTTCATTGCCGGGTATGACCCAGCAAATTCCCAAGCTATCAGCCGCTATGGATTCGTTTAATAACGATCCGCAATTGAAATTCGCTACATCAGCATTGTATATTATAGATGGTACTACAGGCAAAGTGGTTTTTGACCAGAACGGGAGTACTGGCATGGCTACGGCCTCTACTTTAAAAGTGATCACTGCTGCTACCGCGTTGGACATACTGGGAAAGGATTATACCTATGAAACCAGGATCGGGATAGTTACCACACCTGGAGGAAAAAGCCTGTATGTACAGGCCTCTGGCGATCCTACTTTCGGTAGCTGGCGCTGGGAAAATACAAAAGACAGCCTTATTTTACAGCGCATAAAAAATGCTGTCAGGCAATCAGGTGTAACACAGTTTGAGTCTGTTATCA
This sequence comes from Niabella sp., assembly GCA_035326385.1. Classification (GTDB taxonomy): domain Bacteria; phylum Bacteroidota; class Bacteroidia; order Chitinophagales; family Chitinophagaceae; genus Niabella. The sequence continues at coordinate 8,926 of DAOLFI010000016.1, read as the reverse complement.
TCAATACAAAAGCATGGAAGGAGGATGACGATATTCCCGGCAGGTGGATATGGGAAGACCTTGGTCAATATTATGGTGCCGGCTCGCAGGGGCTTAACTGGCGTGAGAACCAGTTTGATCTTATTCTAAAATCAGGCAATAATATTGATGACCCGGTAAGTATTGTCAAAACAATACCCTATCTCTATGATTATGAAATTGTATCCCAGGCTAAGGCAGCAGGAAAAGAAACAGGAGATGAGTCGGCGCTCTACTATCCTTCAAAAGGAGAAAGCTACAGCGTTTTACAAGGAACCATTCCCGCAGGAAAAAGCAGCTTTACTGTTTCGGGCTCCCTTTATGATCCCACAAGACAGTTTGCCAAAACAATCATTAATGAAATCAGTGATTTTGCTTCCGTAAAAAACAATGCCATTGAAATCACCGGGAAAAGTTTTGACAGCCCGTCCTGGATATACACGCATACTTCCCCTGAGCTATCAAAAATTGTTTACTGGTTTTTGCGTAAAAGTGTGAACCTTTACGGAGAAGCATTACTGCGTACAGTAGCACTGAAGGTAACCGGAGAGGCCAGCACGGAAAAAGGCATTGAAGCGCTTCAAAAATATTGGGCTGATAAAGGCGTTGACAAAGAAGAGCTGCATTTGTACGATGGATCAGGTTTGTCTCCACAGAACCGTGTTACGCCCCGGGCAGAGGTAGCAGTATTAAAATATGCAAAAAAGCAGTCCTGGTTTCCCGAGTTTTACGAAGGAATGCCTTTGTATAATGATATGAAGATGAAAAGCGGTACTATTAACCGTGTGAAAGGGTTCACAGGGTATCAAAAATCAAAAGGTGGCAAGGAGTATATTTTTTCTATACTCGTTAATAACTACAATGGGAGCCAGATGTCATTAGTGAGAAAGATGTATAAAGTACTGGATCATTTAAAATAGTTTCTTGCGCAGGTCTGCGACCTGTGCATTGTTGTTACTTTTCTTGCGCGGGGCTCTGCCTTGTGCATTACCGTTACTTAGTTGTTCTTAAAAAGTCAATTTATGCGTGCGAACTAAATCTGGAACTAAGTAACAGATGCGCACTGGTCAGAGACCAGCGCAAGAAATAGAGAAGTAAACTAATCAATAATAATATTTAAAAAATATTCAATTAAGAATTATGAAATTTTCAGAACAGCGATATAACAATATGCAATACCGCCGCTGCGGTGAATCAGGCGTTTTATTGCCTGCCATTTCTTTAGGCCTGTGGCATAACTTCGGTGATGTGGACGATGTGAAAGTATATCGTAAAACATTGCATACGGCCTTTGACAATGGCATTACGCATTTTGACCTGGCGAATAACTATGGGCCGCCACCCGGAAGTGCAGAAGTGAATTTTGGTAAAATATTGCATACCGATTTTAAAGCGCACCGGGATGAACTGATCATCTCTACCAAAGCCGGTTATACCATGTGGCCCGGACCTTACGGCGATTGGGGCTCAAAAAAATACCTGGTGAGCAGCCTGGACCAGAGCCTGAAACGTATGAAGCTGGATTACGTGGATATTTTTTATCACCACCGTCCGGACCCCAATACTCCCCTGGAGGAAACAATGACTGCTCTTGACCTGATCGTAAGACAGGGAAAAGCTTTATATGTGGGCATTTCCAATTACCGTGCGCCGGAAGCAAAGAAAGCGATTGCTATGCTGCGAAAACTGGGCACGCCCTGTTTGATCCATCAACCCAAATATTCCATGTTCGAACGTTGGGTGGAAGGAGATTTGCTGGACCTGCTGGAAAGAAAAGGTGTGGGATGTATTCCTTTTTCACCACTGGCACAGGGCTTGTTAACCAATAAATATTTAAAAGGAATTCCTAAAAATTCCCGTGCGTCCAAGGCACATGGCTTCTTACAAAAAGATGCTATAACCAAAGAGCGGGTGCAGCAAATCCAAAAATTAAATGAATTAGCAAAGCAACGCGGGCAAACCCTGGCCCAAATGGCTTTAGCATGGTTATTGAGGGATAAAAGAATAACGTCTGTATTAGTGGGAGCAAGCAGCGCCGCTCAATTGCTGGACTCATTAAAATGTTTGAACAATATAAAGTTTGATCAGGCTGAATTAGGTGCCATTGAAATGATCTTAAAAGAAAGCTGATTTATTTTGCTGAATGCTGCTGTTCGAGGCGTTCCCTCGAATTTTAATTATATTGCTAAAGGCAATCAATAAACAATAAAAGTTGATTACAATGAAAAAGCTGTTTTATTTTTTTCTTATGGTACCGGTTGCCCTTTTTATGGCTATGAGCCCGGTTGTAAATAAACAAGACTCCCTCGAAGGTGCATGGGGGCTTAGTTATGAAGGGCAGGATTTTGTAATGCTGTTCCAGGATGGGTATTGCATGTTTACGCAATACAGCCTTTCCGATAAAAAGTTTGTTCTCACTTCAGGTGGTCCTTACACTGCTGCAGATGGTAAGATAAAAATCACAGCACAGTTTAACAGCGCTGATAAAAGTGATGTAGGGAAATTACATGAGTATGGATTTACACTTAGTGGAGATGAACTGACCACTAAGATGCAGGACGGCGGCTTCAGCCTTACCTGGAAACGTATAGATGCCGGCGGGCAAAACCTTGCCGGAAACTGGCGCATTACCAAAAGAAAACAGGGAAATGAAATGGCTGATATCCCGTTGCGTGCCAGGAGAACTTTGAAGCTGTTAACGGCTACCCGTTTTCAATGGGCGGCTATCAATATAGAAACCGGTGAGTTTTCAGGAACCGGCGGCGGCACTTATACCTTTAAAGATGGCAAGTATACCGAAAATATTGAGTTCTTTTCCCGTGACAGTTCGCGCGTGGGCATGTCTTTAAGCTTCGACGGTAAACTGGAAAACGGTGACTGGATCCATTCAGGCAAAAGCTCCAAAGGTGATCCAATTTATGAGATCTGGAGCAGGATGAAGGAATAATTTAATAATGTACAGCATTTGCTTTCCATGCCGAATCCTTTTGGGCAGGGGTTAAGCTATAGTTATATTTATACAAGGCTCCTTCCCAGTCGCCATAGTTGGGATTGGGAATCACAATAAATCTTTTGCCGAATTCATGCCTGTTGCTCAGCACGTTTGCTGTTCTTTCTGTAACAGGGTTTTTATCAAACAAAACAGAGAAATCGCCCAGGTTATCGCCTATCAGTAGAACTATATTGAATTTTTGAGCTATATCTGAGCGCCGCGGCTCTTTGCCTGATGTGGTGGTCATTGTAAGCAAATGTTCTTCATCCGCATTGGGAAACCCGAATTTCAGGAGATTGCGGAGCGTGGCTTCACGCTCTTTTTCATTCCGGTTTGTAACATAAAATACCGTAACACCTTTAGCAGCTGCATTTTTAAAGAATGTGAGTGCGCCGGGTATGGTGTCTGCATCCGCTTTATTTGCCCATTCACTCCATGAAGTATTGTCGAAGTCTTTAGCCTGTAGGGCGCGGTGGATGGTATAAGGGCTATTGTCCAAAGCGGTTTCATCAATATCCGTAATAACAGCAAGTGGTTTGTCAGAAGGCTTTTGCACGGATTCGTTCAGCCTAAGCTCCGCCAGGTTATATGCCTGTTCGCAAAGCGCCTTATATTCAGCCGAGCGCTGCATCCAGATAGCAGTAAACAGTTTACCATGGGGTATAAAGTGAGATAAGTTGTTAATAGCTGTATTGCTTACCTGTACTGTTTTGCAGCCTGAAAGCAGGAAAATAAAAAGCAGATTGTATAATGCAAATTTCATTTGTTTTATATATTTGTTTTTACGGGCCTGCCACGAGCATATTGAAATCATGTGCCTGTTACCAGGATACCAGATCGTTTAAATAGTAAATTTAATTTTTTATAATTTAAAATAAAATAATCTCATGAACAGCCGTCGCGATTTTATCAGGAGAACAACTGTACTTGGTGCAGGCGCTTTTATTTCTGCTGATTTGCTGGCAATGAAAAGTGCCGTTTCTCCCAATAATAAAATTGGTGTGGGCGTTATTGGTTGTAAGGGCCAGGGGTGGAGCAACCTGAATGCTTTATTAAAAGTGCCTGAAGTACAGTGTGTAGCTTTATGCGATGTAGACGATAATATCCTGTCACAGCGGATGGGTGATCTGCAGAAACTGAATATTAAACCTAAAACATATACCGACTATCGCAAGATGCTTGCTGATAGGGATGTGGATGTTGTGGTTATAGCTACTCCTGATCATTGGCATTGTTTGCAGTTAGTGGATGCGCTTTCAGCCGGTAAAGATGTGTTCTGCGAAAAACCGGTATCCAACTCTGTTTATGAAGCGCAGCTGATGAATAAAGCTGTGCAGCGCTATGACCGTATAGTACAGGTGGCGCAATGGCAGCGCAGTCAACAGCATTTTAAAGATGCGATTGCTTTTGTTCATTCCGGTAAACTGGGAAAAGTTTCTTCCACTAAAACCTGGATGTACAGGGGCGGTACAACGCCGCTACCCGTAGTGTCCAATTCTCCTGTACCCGCAGGAGTAAATTATGATATGTGGCTGGGCCCTGCCAAAAAACGTCCTTTCAATAAGAACCGCTTTCATTATGAGTTTCGCTGGTTCTGGGATTATGCCGGCGGCTTAATGACCGACTGGGGGGTACATCTTATTGATATGGTGCTCATGGGTATGAAGGCCGGAACACCAAAGTCGGTTATGGCTACAGGAGGTAAATATGTTTTTCCCGGTGATGCACGTGAAACGCCTGACATACAAACCGCGTTATATGATTTTGGCGATTTCCAGATGAGCTGGGAGCATAATATGGCAACCGGTATGGGTTTGTATGGTATGCAGCATGGAATAGCATTTATTGGGGACAACGGAACTTTATTGCTCAACCGTGGTGGCTGGGAGGTAAGGGGAGAAAAAGATAAGCTGGAATCTGTACCCTGGACCAAATCGGTTGACAGGGGGCTGGATCTCCATGCTGCAAATTTTATTGATGTTGTAAAATCCCGGAAAAAAGAAGCGTTGAATTGCCCGTTTGACGCTGGCGCTAAAGTGGCCGTTGTAAGTCATTTTGGAAATATTGCGGTTCGTACCGGTGAAAAAATATACTGGGATGAAACAAAGAATAAATTTAGCGTAGATAAAGCAACACGGTTAGTAAAACCTGTGTATAATAATGGATGGAAACTTCCCGTTTTGTAGTTTTGTAATAATAATGGCCTGTTTTATTTATTGAAACAATGAAAACTGAAACACATGTTAAGAGCATTATTATTAATAGGATTATTTGTTGCTTTTTCCTGCTCCCGGAGGTCGGTATCAGTAGGAGAAGAAATGACAAAGAGTTATTCGCTGAAGGTAAATGAGAAGGCTGCCGTTGCCAATGCAGTTATTACTTTAAAGCAGGTGAATGATAGCCGCTGTCCTGTAAATGTGAACTGTGTGAGGGCAGGGGAGGCTATTGCTGTTTTAAACGTAGTGATCAATAACAATAGTGAACGAAATATAAACCTTTGCACGGGCGCTGATTGTAATGCAAGAGCGCTAAGTGAAACCTATACTTTGTCTTCAGATGGTGAAAAATACCTTTTTAGATTAGATAGTATAACGCCTTATCCCGGTAAAGGATCGCAGGAAGAAAAAAAAGTATATTTCTCTGTAACTATGCCTAAATAAAAGTGAGTAAAACGGATCATATCATTCTGTTTGATGGTGTATGCAATTTGTGTAATGGCGCCGTTCAATTTGTATTAAAACGTGATAAGGAGGCCATTTTTAAATTTGCGTCTCTGCAATCTGATGCAGGGAAAAAGCTGCTGGAAACGCACGGTTTGCCGGAGGATCATTTAAAATCTTTTGTTTATATCTGTAACGATAGCGCATACACCAAATCTGATGCAGCTTTAAAGGTAGCGGCTCAATTATCCTATCCAACAAAGTTCTTGTCATGGTCTATTGTTGTGCCGAAATTTATAAGAGATTTTGTGTATGATCTTATAGCCCGTAACCGTTACAGAATGTTTGGCAAGAAAGAGACCTGTATGCTGCCAGCACCTGCATTAATGGAGCGGTTTTTGAACTAAAGAAGATATTTATTTATCCCCTATATCTCAATAGTATTAAAATGCCGGCTAATTACTATGGAGTATTGACAATAGCATTTGCCATCAATAATCTGAAGCTCTCAAATTTATGTCCTCGCTCCGGCCAGGAATTGGAAACAGCATTTTTTGCATCCCACAATGCTGATGGCACACATCCATTTACAAAATTAGCTGTACTTACCCCTTTGGCTTTCAATAATTGTATGTATTGATAGTCCTGCACTCCACGCCGCCAGTTCTTCATCCTTATAGATGATACAGGCCCGTTGGGTCCGGGGTAAAATAAGGTGCCATCTCCCGCTACATTCAGTCCTCCTTCCTTGAAGGTATAGGGGTCTGTAAAAGGATCTATATTCCTCCACACATTCACGCCCCAGTAGAAGTACTGATTAAGCTGATATTTTTCGTATATCCAGGGTATAACCCTGAAATCAGTTGCAGGAAAATCAATAAGGTTGGTGCCGGTGGCAGGTGCGAAGCCATTATATATTCCATAAAAATTGCCTTTAGCTTTTTCCGTGTTTACCATAGCTGCATTTTGGGAGTCCGCAGCAATCATGGCCAGCGCAGACCAGAAATTTACATGGTTGATAAGCGGTGTTGTAATCTGCTCTGCAACAAATAACGGGATCCGTTTAGAGCCATCTGCTTTGTTGGGTGTCCAGGCATATTGCTGTTTTATCTTATTGTAATCTGCTGTAGATTTTGGTTCATCCGGATCTGCATACTTGAATATCTGAACATTTGGCGCATTTGTTGCAAACCAGTTGGCCCATTGTATTGTGCCGTTACGCCATTTTAATGAGTCAGTATTTGTGTCGCCGTATTCCCAGGGTAATGAGCCTGCATGACCAATGGAGAATGTTCTGTTACCAATGCCTGCTCCGGGCCCGTAATATCCGGCTGCATTTGAATACATAGAGCCATTCAGGTATCCTTTGTCAAACTGGTTCATTTCTGTAAGACTGTATACATATCCGCACAGATCCATTTTATGACGGTGTGCCATCTGAAAGTATTTAGCAGCGATTTCCCTGTATCTTGGCTTTGTATACCTGTTCTCAATTTCATTAGGGAAAAAGCCAAACATATTCATGAGCTGGTTTGAGTCGGGCAATGTAAAATTGTACACTTTTAGCTGGATCGGAATATTTACAGTCTGTCCGGAATAGGTTACAGTAATATTGCCGGTATAATTACCTGAGGCGGTACTTTTAGGAATATAGATATCTGCCCACACAGCCTGCGTTTTATTTGCGGGGATAGTGATGGATTCCCCGGGGGAAAAAGGCAGCAGCGCATCAGGAATATAGCCTGTATAATGAGGGATATTGGCCCCCGTTTTATAATAGTAGTCGGGCGATGATGGGGTGGGCACATGCAAATAATGTACTTTAAATAATTCAGTATGCATATTAGCAGGAGAGGGAATAGAATCTCTGCGAAATCCATTGATTGTGCTGGGGCCTTTTTTCAGATCAGAGATACGAACATCTGCCCCTGTAACATCGGTATTGTTTGCTTCCATGATCAACTGGAAAGAAATAATCTCATTTTTAGCTCCAAATAAATTTACTTTTCCATTTTGCCACACTTTATTTTGCGGATCAAGGCTCAGCGGATTGTTTTGGTGCTCCTGCCTGATTTTCTCTCCATCATCCACAGCCCATATATTTTTAAGCCCGGTTATAACTTCTTCCAGCCTGACATCATCAGCAAATGCGCCATTGGCACACTCCTCATCAGTCCATATAAACACATTGGCTGAAGTATTGCCGGCGCCTGTAGTAAAATAAACAGTACGCTGCTGATAGCTTTTTTGACTCACACTAACTGCTGCCTGCGCCCCGCCAAAGTTTTTCGCTCCCAGGTACACATATTGCCCGTTTGTTGCTACTTTTAGCCATGCGCTAAGCTTATAAGTGGTATTTGGTTTTAAGCCTGAAATGTTCTGGGTAACAGAGCAATCTTGCTTAGGCAGCTTTAATGAAAAGCTGTCTTTGTAAGCATTATTGCCACTTACTTTTTGTGCAGTGTTGTAGATTATCCACGGCAGTAAAGAAGAAGATTCAAAGCCTGCATTACCTACTAGCAGCTCTTCAAGCAAAAACTCGTCAACATAAGCGCCTCTTTCACAATATTCGTCATCAGCCCATGCAAAAACAGTTGCCTGGGTGCTGTTGGGGCCGGTTGTAAATTCTACGGCCGATAATTGATAAGATGGCATATCTACCCGCCTGCTTACCTGCTTATTGTAACCTGCAAACTGTTTTACTCCCAGGTACACTACCTCATACTCTCTCGCTACTTTCATATAGGCACTCAGCCTGTAAGTAGTATTGGGTTTTAAGCCGGAAATTACCTGGGTAACAGAGCCACCTTGTTGTAATTTCATACACATTTTACCTGAATATTTATTATTCGAGGAATCTTTTACAGCCATATCTGCTGCCCACATGCTTATATCTGGGTTTTCAAACCCAGGATTAAGGATGATGTTATTAACAAGTAGTGCATTGAAGCTCAAAGCAGATTCATTGCCCAACGTGTCTATTTCTAAAAATTGCCTTTGGCAGGATATAAATGTGGCAATACATAACAATAAGAAGCCTGTAATCTTTTTCATTGTCTGAAAAAATTAGAATGTGAAGTAATATATTAGAGAGATTATTCGATATAGCCGGGGTTTTGCGTAAGCAAAGGATTTAGTTTTCTGTCGTTGTCCGGAATAGGATAGAGGTAATCGTTTTCGCTGAAATTTACGAGATATCTTGGGATTGTTTTTTTGTCGAGGATCCTTTTTCTGCAAAGGTCGAACCACCTGTCGC
>DAOLFI010000704.1:0-2751 GCA_035326385.1 Niabella sp. | reverse complement strand
TTTTTTGCCATTTTTGCTTGAAAGGGTTTTTTTAAAAATTTTAAAAAAAAAGAATTTTTTCCCTGTTTTTCTTCAATGCGTCGTCCCCAAGGGGGATGGTTATGGCAAATATAAATAACAGCGTGCCCGCCATAAAGGTCTAAATACTGGTTGCCTTCACTATCCCATACATAAGAGCCTTTAGCTTTAGTGATAGTTACATTGTTAAGAGGGTAAACATCAAATAAATTCATTGGTGCCTGTTGTTGAGAATAAAAAACATTGCCCGCTCAATAAAGCGGGCAACAAAATTACTTAAAATATTGATGGGCGGAAAGAAAAATTATCTGCCTAATTCAGCATTCCAGGTTCTTTTACAATTTCAGCTTTGCTTTCTTTTTGTATAGCTTCCCATCCCCCGGCAACATTCCTCAAATTGTGAATACCCTGCTTCTTTATTATTGAGGCTGCTATTACACTCCTTACGCCTGTATAACAATGCAGATAAAGATTGTCAGATTCTTCAATCTGAGACAGGTTCAGAACATCGCTCATTTCTTCTAACGGAATATTTATGGCATTTTTTAAATGTCCCTGGGCAAAATCAAGCGGCCTGCGTACATCTATCACCACTAAGTTTTCATCAAACGGGATATCCATCATCAGCTCATCCGCTTCTACATCAATGATCATATCTATTGGCTTACCCGCTTTTTGCCACTCTTCAAAACCACCGTTTAAAAATCCTGCTATATTTTCTATCCCTGCTTTTTTAAGTTCGTCCGCTGTGGCTGCTTCCTGTTCCGGTTCGGTTACTAAAATCAGCGCTACGTCCTTTTCAAAAGCAATGGTTGCATATTCCGCCAGCCTGCTGGTAACGGGTATATTAATACTGCCGGGAATAAAGCCCTGCTTAAAAGCGTCCACAGTTCTTGTATCAAGTACAGCATAACCTTTCTCGCGGTACTTATCAAAATCTTCAACTATTAATGCATTCATATAAAAATACTTATGACAGCAGTTCGCCTACAAATTTGTTCAGCTCTTTCATGCGCTCGGTATTTACCGTATAATAGATAAATTTCCCATCCCGCTCAGTTTTTACAAAGTCGGCCTTCCGTAAAATGGCCAGATGCTGTGAAGCCACCGATTGCTCAATCCTGAGCTTTACATAAATTTCAGTTACAGTAACTTTTTCCTGCGTGTCGATCAATTTTAAAATCTGCTGCCTCAGCTTATGATTAAAAGCCCGCAGTATAAGCGCAGCCTTTTTTACTGACAGCGTGTCAAGTGTTAATTCTTCTCCGGGGCTGTCTTTTAAAGTAAAGGATATGTGATAATTACTCATTACAAATGAATTGTTTAGAATGTTTAGAGCCTTTAAAATTACAAACTTTTGAAATACTGTTTATTGTAAATATTTTTTAATATGTTTATTTCTTAACTATATATACATCTTTAACGTAATATGGTTCGCAATATGCAACATCTGCAAAAACTTTTTCTTTAAAAAAATGGGTAGATAAGGGTACCATATCACGGGCATCAATATTCTTATCAGCAAACCGGGCAGTGGTATTAGTTACCAAAGGCTGAAACTTGATACTCCCGTTTCCTGTAAATATTACCTGATGCTTCTCTAAAATCTCTGAAAAGCTCTTCTCTGAAAGCTCCGCGGCAAACGGCTCCTTAAAAATAGTAAGATCTTTATCGTAAAATGCCGTAAAAACCTCCATTCTGCGGGCGTCAATCATCGGACAAATCAAATCAGCCGCTTCTTCCTGTACTGCTTTTGCCATTACCTGCAAGGTATTAAGGCATATAAGCGGCTTTTTTAAAGCATAACATAACCCCTTGGCAGAAGCCAGGCCAATTCTTAAGCCCGTATAAGAGCCAGGGCCGTTACTTACAGCTATAGCGTCAAGATCAGCCGGGGCCAATCCCGCTTTTTGCAAAGCCACCTCTATGGCATGATGCAACCAGCCTGCCTGTTCATTTCTCTTTTCGTTGATCTCAAAAAACAATACATCACAATTATTGCTAATACAAAAAGATCCTTTATTAATTGCCGTATCAATATTTAAGATGAGCATCCTGCAAAAAAAATGAATAAAGCGCAGAAATACGCATTAAATAATGTTAACCATAAATATTATGATAAATCATGCAGGTTTTCGTACACTTGTAACTTACAATTTGATAAAATATGGATAAAACAATTATTGAAACAGATAAAGCGCCTGCACCCATCGGCCCTTATAATCAGGCTGTCTTTGCCGGCGATACCCTGTATATTTCAGGACAAATACCTATTGATCCTGCAAGCGGCGAGCTGAACAATGCCAGTTTGCAGGATGAAACCCATCAATGTATGAAAAACCTGCAGGCCATTTTAAATGAAGCCGGCCTGGATTTCACCAATGTGATCAAATCCACCATTTTTATTACAGATATGAAACGTTTTGCAGAGATCAATGAAGTATATGGCCAGTATTTTACAGGTGATTTCCCTGCGCGCGAAACAGTGCAGGTAGCAGCACTGCCTAAGTTTGTGAATGTAGAGATCAGTATGATTGCAGTGAAGTAGCTGATGGATGCCGAAGACTGAAGGCCAAAAGCTTAAAGGCATTGGACAGCAGGCATTTAGTATAAGGCGTCACTCGATGGACTAACTTCCGTACCTTTGTGCCCCAATTTTCAGAGGTCATGAACAGAACACAGGAAGTTTTACAGGATGTTGTTATAAAATTTGCAGGTGACAGCGGCGATGGT
>DAOLFI010000703.1:0-2751 GCA_035326385.1 Niabella sp. | reverse complement strand
GTATTCCTTGCTACAGGAGCATGCACCTGCACTTTGTAAATGATAGTTTCAGGATCTGTTGCCTCCCAGGCGCCCTCATCAGCAAAAATGCCGGGTAGCTCTTTTATCTTTTTTAGTGATTCCGACACGTTGCTGCCTGCAATTTCTCCTGTATGTATCACTATTGTTTGTGTGGGTTCTTCTATCAAAAGCTCCTCAACTTTCATGAGTATAATTTTTTTGTTTTTAATTGTTGGCTTACTTCTGGGCATACTCCGTCCCGGCCGTATTAAGCCTTCGCTCAATACAACCCGTTTTCCTGCCTACCGGCTATTACAGCGATCTCCTTCTTATTAATGCTGAAGCGTTATCTATATGGTCTTTTCTCTTGTTTATGATGAGCTCCGCCATGCTTCTGCCCATCTGTTCAAAATCGGTTGATATAGTAGTGATGCCGTTTGCCACGATAGATTTTAACGGGGTGTCATTATAAGAGATAATTCCCACATCACTGCCAATTTCCAATGCCTGCGCATAAGTATCCTTCACAATTTTCACCAGGTTTTTATCGTCCAGAACAAGATAGGCATTATGCCTTTCCGTTCGCCCGCCGGGTAATTGACCTACTACGTAATGCGTAATATTATTCTCTTTACAAAACAGCCTGAAGCCTTTTATAAGTGAATTGGGAAAATGGCTATGCTCTGGTGTAAGCATATAAAAAGCATTGTATTTTTTTATCAGGTCAATTCCTGAAGAAAGGGCATTAAAAATATCTTCTTTGAAATTCTGACATACTGATGGGTATTGCCGGCCAAACAGTTTGCGCCCTCTGTCCAGTATATATAGCTTATCCTGCGGAATAAGCTCAAGCACCGGCGTTATTGTTTTACTGGGAATAGGCATGATTACATAATCGGTGTATTGACCAGCGCTATCCCTTATTAAAGATTCAAACAGGTTGTTATTGAAATTATGAAAGAACATTTCCACTTTATCCCGCTTCTGAAGGTTAGCCACAAAAGCCTCGTACAGCACTTCTTTATAAGAAGTAAGCTTATCGAACAGCAAAAATATTTTTCGCTTTTGATTAATATCTGCCTTTTTAATATAGTATCCTTTTCCCGGTCGGGAAACAATAACGCCCCTCGACTGAAGATCACCAAATGCTGTTAATACCGTATCACGGGAAAGCTCATACTTTTGAGAGATTTCATTAATGGACGGTATCTTTTGACCCGCTTTTAACGTTTTACTTTCAAGCGCTTTATGAATAGACTCAATAATCTGCTTGTATTTGGGTACCATTGAAGCATGGTCGATATGTATAAAAGAGGCGGTCATTAAATATAAATCAGAGCAATCCTGTTGTTTAGAGTGTAAAAATAGATAATAAAACAATAAAACAAAAAAAATACTACTGTTATGTACTGGTATGACAATTAAGCGATTCATTTATTTACATATATATAATTAAAAATCAATTTTTTATAAATGATATAAGAAAACGAAAAATATTTTTATTTGAAATTAATTTTTAAAATTTCATAAATTATCCTAATCTTTACAACAGTTTTATACACGTATGCAATGCCAGTATTAGCAATAGATTTCGGGGGAACAAAGATCAAGACAGGAGTGGTTGAAAACGGTAATATACTTACTGCAACATCAATGAACGCATCTTCATCCGAAAGCATAGAAAAAAATATTTCGGACACGGTACAAAGAGTCCGCACTTTTCTTGAAAAAGAAAACATCAATAAAAATGCAATAACCGGCATTGGCATTGCGCTGCCGGTTATTGTAGACAGTATCAACAACCGCGTACTTACACAGTACGTAAAATACCGTGATGCAAAGGACTTCAACTTTAAGGCCTGGTTTAAAAATAACTGGGACATACCCTTGCAATTAGAAAACGATGCCAGGGCCGCCCTGGTTGGCGAATGGCAATACGGTGCAGGCAGGGGTTGTAACGACTTAGTAATGCTTACGCTGGGTACCGGTGTGGGCAGTGCTGTTCTTACAAACGGCCAGCTACTGAAGGGAAAACACTACCTGGCCGGCAATATGACCGGGCATACCATCATTAATGCAGATGGCGTGGCTTGCAATTGTGGCTCTAAAGGTTGTCTTGAAACAGAAGCCGCCAGCTGGGCGCTGCCGGCCATTGCAAAAAGAATTAACCGGGATATTGATAATCCCCTGGCTAAAAAGGAGGATCTTGATTTTGAGTCCCTCATAAATGCTCTAGACTGCAATAACGATTTTGCTAAAGAGGTCTTTAACCATTGCGTAAATACCTGGGGTATATGTGCTGCCAACCTGGTACATAGTTTTGATCCTGAAAAAATTATCATTAGCGGTGGTATTATGAAAAGCGCCGACAGGATTCTGCCGGTTATTCAGCAATACGTGGATACACATACCTGGCTTGAGCCTGGCTCTGTACAGGTAGTGACAGCCGAACAACCCGATTTTGCAGCGCTGACAGGAATGGAATACTTAGTAACTAATAAATTTTTTAATTGATTTTGGAAAAGATGAAATACGACAAATTTCCCGCAATCCCCGTCCCCAACGCCGAAGCTTGGAGCGGGTGGGAAGCAATAGGCGTGCAGTTAAAACAGGCAGCAGGCAGTATAAACAGCACAAAAAAAATAATAGTACTGGAGTGCTATCAGGGCGTTGCTGATGAAGAGATGGTTCCTACATTGCAAAACATTTTTCCTGATGCCTTATGGATTGATAGCAGAACCTGTTTTAAGC
>DAOLFI010000702.1:0-2752 GCA_035326385.1 Niabella sp. | reverse complement strand
CTGCTGGGAAATGGCTGCACAACCGGTATTTCGGCACACGACAGGGCTAAAACTGTTGAGGCCTTAAATAATCCTTTTACCAATCCCAGAGACCTGGGCCGTCCCGGTCATGTATTTCCGCTCCGTTCTAAAAAAGGCGGCGTATTGCGCCGGGTAGGCCATACCGAAGCAGCTACTGATTTAACCAGGCTGGCCGGTTTTCCTTACCCTTATGCAAGTGTACTGGTAGAGATCATGAACGAAGACGGCAGCATGGCCCGCCTGCCCGACCTGCTGAAAGTGGCTGAAAAATTTGACCTCAGGATCATATCCATCCAGGAACTGATCGAGTACCGTTTGAAGCGAGACTCACTAATAGAGGAAATTGTGCGTGTAAAAATGCCTACCCAATATGGCGACTTTACACTAGTAGCCTTTAAAGATAAAAACAGCAATAACGAGCACCTGGCATTAATAAAAGGAACCTGGGAAAAAGATGAACCGGTACTTGCCCGGGTACACTCCTCCTGCTTTACCGGCGATATTCTGGGCAGCCTTCGCTGTGACTGCGGCGATCAGCTGCATACAGCTATGCAAATGGTGCAGCAGGAAGGAAAAGGCATCATTTTATACATGAACCAGGAAGGCCGCGGCATTGGCCTTATGAATAAGCTGAAAGCCTACAAACTGCAGGAAGAGGGCATGGATACAGTGGAGGCTAACCTGCACCTGGGCTTTCAAATGGATGAGCGCGACTATGGTGTAGGCGCGCAGATACTGAGGCATCTGAATGTAACCCGGTTACGCCTTATGAGCAATAACCCGCGCAAACGCGTGGGACTGATAGGCTACGGATTGGAAATTGTTGAAAATGTGCCTATCATCATTTCACCCAATGAGCACAACGAAAGATATTTAAGCACTAAACGTGAAAAGCTGGGACACGACTTTTAGTTAACAGCGGACAGATGACCGTTGACAGGGCGGGGTCTCAAAAGTTGAACGTAGTTGTATAAAGTGAACTTTAAATCAGCAACAATGATCAAACCCACAACTGTAGAAGAATACCTGGCCGGCATTCCTGCAGAAGCGTCAGAAGCCGTAAAAAAGATCCGCACCATCATAAAAAAAGCTGCCCCTAAAGCGGAAGAAGGGCTGAGCTATGGTATTGCCGGCTTTAAACAAAACGGGAAATATTTTATTTATTATTCCGGTTATAAAAAGCACACAAGCATTTATCCCGCACCCCGCAGCCATGAAGATTTTGCAGAGGAGCTAACAGCTTACAAAGGTGGTAAAGGAACGGTTCAGTTCCCTTTAGATAAGCCGCTGCCAGCAGACCTGATCAAAAGAATAGTAAAGTTCCGGTTAAAAGAGAATGAGGAAAAAGCAGCTTCTCTCAGAAAAGATTCTCCCAAAAAGAAATCATGAAAGAGCTGGTTTTCCGTAAAAGCAAAACCCGCTATTCGGGACTTGCAGTCCCGAAGCTCTATGTTGTAGCCTTCGGCTACTTTTAAATGTAGCCAAAGGCTACAGCATAGTCCTGCGAAACAAATGTATCCTATAAAAGAAATAACTATCTTGCCAACTCTTAAATCTACCAGATATGTTTTTAAAAAGTTTCTTATCTAAAAAGAAGTTTTTACTCCTGCTCCTGTTGCTGCCTGTTCTTATAACAACAGGCCAAACTTATACCATAGCCTCGTACAATCTTCGCTATGGCAGTGCAAATGATCAGGGCAACTTATGGAAAGACAGGAAAGATGCTATGTTCAGCCTGGTACGTTATCATGACTTTGATATTTTTGGTACACAGGAAGGCCTGCCCGAACAATTAAATGAGCTGGCAACCACGTTACCTCAATACACCCGTTACGGGAAAGGCCGTGATGACGGCAGCGATAAAGGCGAGCACTCGGCTATCTTTTATAAAAAAGACAAATTCCGGCTTTTACATTCCGGTGATTTCTGGTTATCAGAAACACCTGATAAGCCCGGCCTGGGCTGGGATGCTACCTGTTGTAACCGGATCTGCTCCTGGGTGTATTTACAGGACAAAAAGTCGAAAAAGAAATTTTACTTTTTCAATGTACACTTGGATCACCAGGGTAAAGTAGCGAGAGTGGAAAGCAGTAAGCTGATACTTAAAAAAATACAGGAAATAGCAAAAGGCGCCCCTGTTGTTCTGACCGGTGACTTTAATGCAGAGCGGAGCACTGAGCCTTATAAAATTATCGCCGGATCAGCCATTGTTCGCGATAGCTATAAAGACGTACCATACCCGTATGAAAACAACGGGTCTTTTAATGCTTTTAAGAATGACTTTACCAGCACCGGGGTTATTGACCATATTTTCATCAGTCAGCAATTTAAAGCTGTAAAATGGGGCATTCTTACCGATACCTATTTTGGCAAATTCCCGTCTGACCATTTCCCGGTTGAAGCAGTGGTTATATTGAGATGAAAGAGGACAGATGACGGAGGACAGAAGAAATGTTGAATGTAAAATGTTGAATATTAAATGTAGAATGTTAAGGACACATACTTCCGTCTTCAGACTTCGGACCTCGGACTTCCGGACTCTTTCTGGAAAGTTTAAAAGTTGATAGGGCGGATGGTTATGTCAATCACACAGTATAGAAATTCTATACCTGAGTAATCAGGCCATTTAAATGACTATTAAACTTCAGGTAATGGATAACAGTTCACCGGGATCATGGCTCCTTAACAGGTACCGTTCCAGGTACAGGGGGTTCAACTTTTTTATTTGTTG
>DAOLFI010000701.1:0-2760 GCA_035326385.1 Niabella sp. | reverse complement strand
TCACCAACTGGAAGGCCAGAAAAACCATAAGCACAGTAGACAATGAGTGGATTTTAAAATGGAATTTTAACGTTCATAATAAATGGGGAGTTGGCTTTCATGAATATGGGCTGCCCGGTTATCCTGCATCGCATAGCTGTATGCGTTTATTAGGCGCTGATGCACAGTTCTTATACAGCTGGGCCGACCAATGGATCTTAAAAAACGATCATGAGCTTTCTGCAAACGGTACCCCTGTTATTGTCTTTGGAAAATATCCTTTTGGAGCACCCAGGCCCTGGTTTAAAGTGGTGGAAGATCCTAAAGCTATGATCATACCGGTTGACAGTCTTAACAGCTATATAGAACCACACCTGCCAACCATTTTAGAGAAACAAAAACAAAGGCAGGAGGTTATGGCTAATGTAACCACAAATAATTAAGCTGAAAGCTGAAGGCATTAGCTCCCCAAATGAACATTGGGTATTGAGCGTTGGTTATTGAATATTTTAAAGGCAGGTCTTTGGCCGTTTCGTTAATGCGCACCACAGCTGCAGCCCTGTACTTTTGTTTCATCGTGCCAGGGAAAAGAGGAGGCGTTTTTGTACAGCTCCCACGGGAACCTGCTCCTTTGTAGAGGCCGGTTGCCCACTTCGTTCATCTCATCTGCATCGTACAGCCTGCCGTTCACCATTGTGTATCTTATCGATTCTGTATTATAAATATCTTCCAGTGGATTTTTGTCCAGCACAATCAGATCCCCGAGCTTGCCTGCCTGCAAAGAACCGATATGATCGTCCAGCCCCAAGCTTTTAGCAGGGTTAATAGTTGCTGTTTTCAAAGCTTCATGAGTTGTCATCCCTCCCTGTGCCATCATCCATATTTCCCAATGCGCGCCAATACCCTGAATTTGCCCATGCGCCCCCATATTTACACATACTCCTGCATCGTTTAGCTTTTTCAGACTTTTGGAAGTAAGTATATGCCCGTTTATATATTCTTCTTCCGGCAGCATAGTACGGTGGCGGCTTCGTGCATCAATTACCTCCCTTGGTGTGAAGCGTATCAGTCTTTCCTTTTCCCATACATTGGTATGCTGGTACCAATAATATTCACCGCTTACCGAACCATAGTTAACGATCAGCGTAGGCGTATATGCTGTCTGCGATCGCTTCCAGAGCTGTATCACATCATCGTGCAAAACTGCAACAGGCATGTTATGTTCAATGGTAGTATGGCCATCTAAAATCATGCTGGTATTGTGATAAAAGAACGATCCGCCTTCGGGCACTACTTCCATGTTCAGCTCACGGGCAGCCTGTATTACCTGCTGCCTTTGCTCTCTGCGCGGCTGGTTATAACTTTTTACAGAGAAAGCCCCAAAGGCTTTGGTACGCCTCAGTGCGCTTTTAGCATCATCTAAAGAATTGATCACTGCTTTAAAATCTCCATCGGCACCATACAAAATCGTTCCGGTAGAAAACACACGGGGTCCTACTATAGCACCTGCTTTTACCAGCTCACTGTTAGCAAATACAAACTCACTGTTGGCTGAAGGGTCATGAATAGCTGTTACACCATAAGCCAAAGCTGCATAATAAGGCCAATGTTTCTGTGGAGTAATTCCTGTTCTGAAATGACCGGCATGAGCGTGGGCGTCTATAAAACCGGGCAAAATAGTTTTCCCCGTAGCATCAATTGTCTTAGCTCCAGCAGGAACAGCCACTTCACCGGTTCTGCCTACGGCTTTAATTTTATTTCCTTCAATAATTATGGTTCCGTTATTAATCACTTCATTACCATTCATTGTAATGATCCTTGCATTGGCAAAGGCTATTACACTGGAAGGTTTATCTGCAGCAACCTGCAAACCAACATCTGTACCTTTTTCAGGTATTTTAAAAAGAGAGTCAGGTTTATTGGCAATAAACCCGAACCGTTCTTCAAGGTCAATTGTATAGTACTGGCTTCCCAAAGTATAATGCAACTGTTTGGCATCACTGCTCCAGTGCAGGTTATAGCCGGCATCCTTACTTACTACTTTAACAGGAAAATCAGCAGAAATGCCGCTGATATCAATGGTTTTGCCCGTTTGAGGGAAAGCAGCCACATAAGCTTTATGCAGGTCTGTAAATGCAATCCATTTTTCATCAGGTGATACTATGAAGTTATTTCCGTAAGTACTTTTCAATAAGAGCTTTTCATCTTCGCCATCAAGCCTGCAGCTGGAATAGTTATTACCTCCGCTTTCAAAATATATCCTGTCCCCAGCCTTATTAAATACAGGCTTCCCTCCACGCTGTATTACCAATTGCTCTCCGCTGCCATCGCTCAATATCATATAAATGCCGGGATTAGCAGTGTGTGCAGGCCCTAATGCATCGCTTCCGCCTTCTTTAATAAAAACAATTTTCCTGCCTTCAGCAGAAAAAGAAGGAGTACGGTAAATGGCTTTACCTTTTGTAAGCTTTACCGGCTTTGCGGCTCCATCTATATTTATTTTATGGATGGTTCCTGAGTTTTCATCATTCCAGGTAGTGTATAGAACAGATTTTCCGTCTGCCGAGAAAGAAGGGTCAAATTCAAAATCGGTTCCTTTGGTCATACGCTCCGGTTTTCCGGCAGGTAATTGCTTTTTCCATAGATAGCCAACGGCATTAAACACCAGCCATTTTCCATCGGGCGATGTTATGGCCTGCCTGATCACATTAGCTGTAAACCGCTCTGTATCCAGGTTTTGTTTAAAGCGAACCGCATCATATATCCGTTGCCGGACATTGC
>DAOLFI010000700.1:0-2764 GCA_035326385.1 Niabella sp. | reverse complement strand
AAAAACACTACGGGCAAACTGAAATGGAATACCAACGTTAATATAACCTTTAACAGGAACATTGTAAATAAGTTAGGTACCAATAATCTTCCAATAGGTTCGTTTGCCAACCCTTCAGGTGATTTTATTACCGTTGTAGGTAAACCCATGGGGCAATTTATAGGATACATATTTGACGGTGTTTATATGAATCAGGCCGAATTTAATAGCCAGCCCAAGCATAGTACTTCAAGAGTAGGCTCCGTTCGGATGAAAGATATTAGTGGTCCGGATGGTGTTCCGGACGGCAAAATAGATGTAAATGACGTTACCATTATCGGCAACCCTAATCCAAAATTCATTTTTGGCCTTACAAATGATTTTACCTATAAGCAATTTGATTTAAGCATACACCTTGCTGGTAGTGTAGGTGGAAAGATACTGAACCAGCAGTTAGAAAGTTATCTGTTATTAGATGGGTTGTTTAATATGGACAAAAGCTTGCTTAATCTTTGGCGCTCAGAGGAAAATCCGGGAAATGGTTTGGTTCCGCGTAGCATGGCCAGTACTTCAAATCTATATCGCACAAACAACAGTAGTTGGGTATTTGATGGGACTTACTTAACAGCCAAAAATATTTCATTGGGGTATACCCATAAATTCAAGACTAATAAGTACTTAAACCGGATCAGGGTCTTTGCGAGCGTACAACAAGCATTTGTATTAACCAAATATCCTGGTTCTAACCCTGAAGTGAGCAGTAGCGGGTTAAACGGATTGAGCCAGGGTATGGACCTTGGCGCCTATCCGGTACCAAGAGTTATTTCCATGGGAATCAATTTAGGGCTATAATTCATATGATCCTTAAACAATTAATTTATCAAATCATGATTAAGCAACTACGTTATATATGTTTGTTAATAGTCGTATTAGCATCGTGTTCGAAGGGTTTTTTAAATTTGTCGCCCGAAAATGCCATAACTACCAGTAATTTTTTCAAAACACAGGTTGATTTTACGCAAGCTTTGAGTGCTGCTTATGGCGTTTTGCGAAGCTCACATGTTTCCATTAGTGCATGGGCAATGGGCGAAATGCGATCAGATAATACACACTATGATCTAAACCCTCAAAACCGGGGCGTACTTCCTTTGGAACGGGAAAATATTGCGGATTTTGTTGATGTGCCTGAAAATAGTACCATGACAAGCAAATGGAATGCAGACTATGCAGGCATATCAAGAGTTAATGCCATTATTGACCGTTTGCCGAAAGCTGATTTCGCCGATAATTTAAAAAGTCCTATAATGGCCGAAGCAAAATTCTTGCGTGCCCTTTGGTATTTTGACCTGGTTCAGTTTTACGGACGTGTTCCGTTGCATATACACGAAGTCTCTAATGAAATTGAAGCATCATTGCCCAGATCATCTGTTGATACAGTGTATGCTCAGATTATTTCTGATATTAATGACGCTATGCCAAACCTTACTGCTCCCAGCACATTTCCACAAACGGGGCGAGTTACATTGGGTGCAGCAAAAGCACTCTTAGGGAACGTATACCTGGTGCAAAAGAAATTTGATCTGGCAGAGAAAGCCTTTAAAGAAGTAACACAGATGAATTACCAGCTGTTACCCGATTATGCCTCTGTTTTTGTACCTGCAAATAAAAATAGCCGTGAATCAATCTTGGAAGTTCAGTATTTAAGTACTACAGGCCTAAGTCAGCAAAGTAATTTTATTTATAATTTTCTTCCTGTTGCTACAGGGCTTTCAATAATAACCGGCGCCAACCCTAACAGTGCAAATGCTGACGCGGGATGGAACATCCCTACACAGAACTTATTAAATGCCTATGAACCTGGTGACAAAAGATTAGATGCTTCGGTGGGTATTGTTGAAGGTACCTTAACCGGTACAAATTTTACACCAAGTGGTTTAAAAAGTATTATTGGGTATACAACGCCAGCTGGAAAAGTATCAAGGAGATTTATAAAGAAATATTTACATAACCACTCGGTAACCGGATCAACAGATGAAAATTTTTATATATATCGTTATGCAGATGTGTTGTTATCTTTAGCAGAAGCCTTAAATGAGCAAAACAAATCAACAGAGGCGTTGCCCTATTTAAACCAGGTGCGTACCAGAGCCGGTTTGCCACCAGCTACGGAAACCGGCCAGGCTGCTTTAAGGTTGATTATAGAAAAAGAGCGCCGTGTTGAACTGGCATTTGAAAATCACCGGTGGCTCGATCTTCTCAGAACCGGAAGAGCAGTAGAAGTAATGACTGCTCATGGTGTCGAATTAAAAACCCTATTTCCTAATCTGGCTCCCAATACTTATACAATAACCCCAACAAGATTACTTTTCCCTATACCACGGGCAGAGCTGGATCGGAATGTAAAAATAATGGGTGATCAAAATCCTGGATATTGATTAAATTAAATAGAGTACGTTCAGCTATTTTTTATAAATGCAAAACTTTTGATCCTAATTATTATTAATAAACTCTTGATATTTCCAGAAACATGGACACCACAATTAAAAGAAGATAACAATGAGCAAAGTAAAAAAACGAAAGAGTGATTATTTATACAGAGCGTTGCTGGCTTTTATCTGCCTGCTTACCGCATCAGCAGGTACGGCGCAACAATGTCCTGTTATACCCTTACCCAATAGTTATCAAAAACAACCAGGACAGTTTACGGTCTCTGCACACACTCCCCTTGTTAATCAGCAGCCGGAATTTGAAACAGCTGCCCGGTTTTTACAACGTCAATTGCTCC
>DAOLFI010000699.1:0-2766 GCA_035326385.1 Niabella sp. | reverse complement strand
AAGACAAATACCGCTGACAAAACGATGCTGGATAGAGCGGAAAAGATGATGAATGACATGGGATCAGCCGCCTGGTTTATCATTGATGAAACCGAAACCTTTGAATTTGCAAAACTTTCCGGAGATGTAAGCGGCGACGTGTACGGCAAGCTTATCAACCTTTGCAATAGCGAAAACAGCATGCTGATAAGTGGCGCTATTATCGGCCAGGACACCGAACACGGGAACCGAAGCAAGGATGAAACCGCCCAGGATGTACTTTGGAACCTGGTTAAAAGCGATATGGAGCTTGTGGAGCAATACTGGAATGAAACGGTGATGCCCGCTCTTGTTAAGATTGGTTTCCTACCTGAAGGCCTGGAATTTTCCTTTAATCCCACCGAAGATATAAAGCAGCTGTTTGAATTTGTAAAAGGGCTGCTGCCATTTAAGAAGATCAAAAACGAATGGATCAAAGAAAAATTCGGTGTCGAGGTCGAAGGCGATAAGGAAAGCACCGGTTCGCTGGCTGAAAAGCTATCTCATTTTTTCGACTAAGCCCCCGGCGAGAGGGGGCCGCTGTTCTGGAATTAATGCACACCCGTATAGGCGAGATGCACCGGCAGTCCGGCAAGCTGGAGGCTATACAACTACAAAGTGAGGAAGACCCTTTTAAGCAGGTAGGAGCCGCTTTTGAAAGAGCCGTTAAGTTCATACACGAGCAGGGGAAATTTTCCAGTAAAGACCTGTCCAATAAAGCGGTTAAGCCGCTCATTAAAGAGACTTTCAAAGTTCTTAACGAGGCCGTTGAAACAGGCATAAGCACTGAGATTCCGCATAGGATGCTAAAAAAAATGAAAACGGATGTTTTTGTTTTTAGCGGTATGAAAACTTATGCACAACTAAAGGAAGCGTCTACGCTTTTATTTGACGAAAAGGGGAACATAAAAAGTGCTGCCGCTTTTATTCACGATGTACAGAAGGTCAATTCTACCTATAACGTCAACTACCTACGGGCAGAACACCAGTACGCTATATCGGCATCTGAAAGCGCCAGCAGGTGGCACGATTTCCAAGAGAGCGGCGATAAATATCTTTTACAGCTCAGAACGGCCAATGACGATAGGGTAAGGGATAGTCATGCCATTTTGCATAACATCACTTTGCCGAAGAGTTCACCATTTTGGGATAGGTACTTCCCGCCATTGGATTGGGGTTGCCGGTGCCTGGTTATTGAGGTGTTGAAAGGCAAATATGAAGTGTCAAGACTGGAAGACGTAGAAAAGATCGGAGAGAAAGCCACGCCGGAAATGTTCAGGTACAATCCGGGCAAGCAGGGCATTATATTCCCGCCTAATCATCCGTACCATAAACTGAGCAAGCAGGCAAAGGAAGTAGTACAGGAAATAGCAAAGGCTGATGAAGACTTGGCTAAAGAAGCGCTACCACAATTTGCACCTAAAAACATACTGGATTATGAGGATAAAACAGGGGTCAAGATTAACAGGGATTTCTTTGATTATCTAAACAAGACAGTATCGTTAGATATAAGTAAAAAGTCGGGAGGGGCATATTATAACCCAAATAAGAAGGAAGTAGTTATCCCGATAAGTAAAAGGGTCACGGCCAGCAAATGGAAGGCAGAAGCTATCGTGTACCATGAGTTTGGACACGCTATTGACTGGCAGCATGGGTATAGGGAAAATGATAGCGTTAAAAAGTTGATGGATAAATATCGAAAAGAATTTGCGAAGGAAAAGAACAAGATGTACAGACAGATTGAAACGAAGATTAACAATTTGTACTTAGGCGATATTTCGGATGTCGACAGAGAAAAAGTTCTGGCAGCAGCAGATACACTCATGAGCTTGAATAAGGTGTTTGGCTTCGGTCACACGCAAGCCTACTTTAAGCGGCCCGGTATGAAGGAAGCCGAATTTATTGCGCATGCTTTTGAAAATGCCTTTGTAGGAAATGACCAGTTTAAAGAGCTGATGCCAGAACTGTACGACGACATGATACAACTGATAAAAGACCTTAAACCAAAATAATGTCTTCTACGGTTATTTCGTCGGGATCATTTTTTACTGCCAGTTTCTTTTTTTCATTTTCGGCCTTCTCTAAAATCGGGTAAATATCGTTTCCGATATGGCCGTAAATGGTAAGCAGTAACTGGTAATACTCCCTTTGGGAGCTATATTTTTCGAGTTCAGATTTTAACATAGTACAAAGCTACGTTATGCAGGACATACAGGCATTTTTCCGGGATATTTTAAACGACTTGCGTGTGGAGCTGGGCGACGAGTTCGACCGGAATTTTGAACGCAAAGGTTTTTTTGACCAGTTATGGCCGGGTAGCCGGTGGCCAAATAGCCGGGGGTCGCTACTACTCAGGACAGGTGCCGGGCGTAGAAGCATCAGGGGTGCAGTGGTAGCTATGTCCGTTGTCTGGCGATCCTCACTGCCGTATATGCGGCTACACAATGAAGGCGGGGAAATAACTGTAACTGCCAAAATGAAGCGGTTTTTTTGGGCCATGCACTACAAGGCTGCTAATGCACTTGTGTACAGTGTCAAGACCAGGGCGACGAGGAACACCAAAAGAAATGCAAAGCTGACTGCTGAAGCAGAAATATGGAAGATGATGGCCCTTAAAGCGGTGGGATCGAAAATTAAAGTGCCAAAGCGGCAATTTATCGGCTGGCATCCGAAAGTGGACAAAATGGTTGATGTGGTCGTTTACCGCAATTTGGAAGATTATTTAGACCAGCAGTGGCAGAAGATACA